>CAZYBX010000028.1:0-11809 GCA_964645565.1 uncultured Planctomycetia bacterium
GATAGATGTCGGCGGCATATGCTATGAGGTGCTCTTGCCCGGCATCGTAGTGAAGCAGTTGGAAGATCTCCGGCCGGATGATGATATCACGCTCATAACGTATCATTATTACCAGTCTGACCCGTCGCGCTCCATTCCGGTCCTGATAGGATTCTTAAACGATGTGGAAAAGGAGTTTTTCGAGAGGTTCATAACCGTCTCAGGCGTTGGGCCGAAAGCGGCATGCAAGGCCATCGAACTGCCCTTTTCGACCATAGCCGACGCTATAGACAGGGCCGATATCACACTCCTTAAAAGCCTTCCCGGGATAGGTGAGCAGAGAGCGCGGCAGATAGTGGCGAAACTTCAGGGTAAGATCGGAAAATACGGCCTCATCCAGGACAAGTCGGTGCCGCGGACGCCGTCAGTGCGGGAGGATATCAAAAAAGAGGCGCTCCAGGTGCTGATACAGCTTCAGTACAGTAAGAACGAGGCCGGCTCTATGGTAGACAGCGCCCTCAGCAGGAATTCCGATATATCCTCATGCGAGGAATTATTGAACGAGGTCTACAGGCAGAGGCAGGGAAAAGGCGGCGAGCGATGCCGGAAAATAGAGACGACGTAAAGAGAGAAAGGATAATAGACGCTCAGGAGGCGGAAGAGGACGTCCTTAGCCTTTCGCTCAGACCGGACTCATTAAGCGAATTCGTAGGGCAGAAGGCCTTAAAGGATAATCTGCTTGTCGCCGTTCAGGCGGCAAAAAAGAGAAAAGAGCCGCTTGAGCACATACTGTTTTCAGGCCCCCCCGGATTGGGCAAGACGACGCTTGCCCATATAATCGCGTCCGAGATGGGGACGAAGATCACCTCCACAAGCGGGCCCGCCATCGAAAGAGCGGGCGACCTTATAGGCATATTGACAAATCTCTCGGAGGGCGACGTCCTGTTTATCGATGAGATCCACCGGCTGTCGAAAGTGGTGGAGGAGTTCATATATCCGGCGATGGAGAATTTTCAGATAGACTTTGTGATAGATAAGGGCCCGTACGCCAAGACTATTAAATTCAACCTGAAGAGGTTTACTCTTGTGGGAGCCACTACCAGGACGGGGCTGCTTACGCCTCCGCTGCGGAGCAGATTCGGCATGTTTTACCACCTTGATTTTTATGATCCGCTGGACCTGGTGCGGATAATAAAGAGGTCCGCGTCTCTGCTCGGTATCCAGATCGATGACGAAGGTGCCCTTGAATGCGCAAAAAGGGCGCGGGGCACTCCCAGGGTGGCCAACCGGCTTCTGCGTAGAGTAAGGGACTGGACAGAGGTCAAGGCGGACGGGACCATAACTAAAGCGATAGCGGAAAAGGCGCTCGACAACCAGGGTATCGACACGGTAGGCCTGGATACCATCGACAGGAAGGTGATAAGGTCGGTGATGGAGTTTTACGGCGGCGGGCCGGTCGGTATCGAATCTTTGGCCGCGACGCTTAACGAGGAAGTGGATACTATAGTGGATGTCGTCGAGCCGTTTTTGCTCAAGATAGGGTTTCTGAAGAGGACTCCGCGCGGCAGAGAGCTTACAGAGCTCGCCTATCGGCACATGGGAAAGGCGGCAAAAAAGGTAAAGACGTAGATCCGTATTATGAAAATACTACTACATATCTGTTGCGCTCCCTGCGTCATCCACCCGTTACGAGAATTAGTCGAAGAAGAGGATAATTCTATAACGGGCTTTTTTTATAACCCGAATATACATCCGTTTACCGAGTGGGAAAACAGGCACCGGGCCGTGGCCGATTATGCCGGAAAAGAGGGATTTGAGGTCATATACGGCGGATATGACCCGGAGCGTTTTTTCAGCGGCCTCGGTAGCGCCTTCGAGGCGCCCGGCCGCTGCCGCATATGCTGGAAGATGAGGCTTGCCGAGACGGCGCGCCTCGCCGGAGAGAAGGGTTTCGACGCCTTCACGACGACGCTTTTGGTGAGCCCGTACCAGGACAGGGGGGCTATCCTCGAGATCGGGGCCCGGCTCGAGGCAGAATCGGGCGTCAAATTCATAGGGAAGGATTACAGCGGCGGTTTTAGACAGGCTCAGCAATACGCGCGGGAATGCGGTATGTACAGGCAGAAATATTGCGGCTGTATTTTCAGCGAAAAAGAAAGGTTTGCCAAGGAGAGGAGGCGGTGATGGATTTTGCCCCTTTTGCTAAAATCATCATACTTGCCGGGATTATCATAACCGGGATAGGCGTGGTATTCTTCTTTGCGGATAAGGTGCCGTGGCTGGGAAAGCTGCCCGGCGATATACACATAGAAAAAGAGGATTTCAGCTTCTATTTCCCTATAACGACATGCATAATCGTAAGCCTCATCATCTCCGCCGTCCTGTTTTTCCTCACGAGACGGTGAAAATGACTTGTCGGGGACAGACGCCTGTTTTTAAAGCGATGAGAAGACTGATAAAAATAGGTATCTGTCCCTTATTATTGCTTATGCTCGAGACCTCCGCCGGCGCTATGTCCTCGAGGCCCACGCGGCCGATCGTCTATCCGGTAAGAGTGGCCGTTGTGACCGATGCCCCCGCGATCACTATGAAGATAAGCGGGGCCTACGAGATATACAGCCTTCCCCTGCTGGAACCTCTCAAGAAAGGTGTAAACCTGAATAACGTATCTATGAAACCGACTATCAGCGGCGTACTCATGGGCGACGAGGAGCTCAATATTTACGGCGTTAAGATAAAAGCGGATAAGACCACCGACATAGTCATCGACAGGCGGACATTCAGGGGCGAGATGGATATTATCAGGACGGAAAAAATGGGCCTGCTTGTAGTCAACCACCTCGATATTGAGGATTACATAGCGGGCGTCCTTTACCACGAAGTCTCTCATTGGTGGCCTATGGAGGCCATAAAGGCGCAGGCCATCGCCTCGAGATCGTTCGCGCTTTACAGGAGCGTAGAGTCAAAAAATAAAGATTTCGATCTGAGCAGCGACATCTATTCGCAGGTCTATGGCGGCAAGACCTCCGAAAAATTCCGGACGAACAGGGCCGTCTCGGAAACGGCGGGAAAGGTGCTTATCTATAAGAATAAATTACTGCCCGCGTATTTTCACGCCACATGCGGGGGCCACACGGAAGACGCGTCTTTACTGTGGAAGACGGATCTGGCTCCGCTGAAAGGCAGGCCCTGCGGCTATTGCGAGAGCTCCCCGCATTACAGCTGGCAGAAAGAGATACCGCTGGAATCCCTCGAGAGTCTTCTCAATAAATCCGGGTACAAGATAAAGGGCATAAAAGACATAAAGACTTTTTCTACCGATCCCTCGGGCAGAGTAAAAGAAGTGCACGTAATCGATTCTCTCGGAGTCGAAAAAATAACTTCAAATAAATTCCGCCTGGCGGTTGACCCGAATATTATAAAGAGTACTATGTTTCAGGTAAGCGTAAAGGACGGCAGGGCCGTATTCGAAGGAAAGGGCTGGGGGCACGGTGTCGGCATGTGCCAGTGGGGCGCCTATTCCATGGCGAGGCGCGGCCTCAAAGCCGAGGATATACTTATGTTTTATTATCCCGGAGCCGGTATAGTCGATCTGAAGGATATCGTCAAGGAATGAGACTGTCCGATTTTGATTATGACCTTCCGCGGGAGCTCATAGCGCAGTATCCCGCCGAGACCAGAGAATCGTCCCGCATGCTGGTCCTCGACAGGGCGACGGGCGGGATCAGGCACGAGCGCTTTAGCGATCTCGAAAAATATGTGGGCCCACGCGATGTGATCGTGCTTAACGACACAAGGGTGATCAAGGCAAGGCTGTTCGGTAATAGGGCCACGGGCGGGAGGATAGAGCTTTTTTTTCTCGGAACCGCCGAAAAAGGCCGGTTTAAGGCGCTGATAAGGCCGTCAAAGAAGGTCAGGGAAGGCGAAGAGATATATTTCGGCGATTTTGGGTTAAAAGCTAAGCTGATCGCGAAAAAGCCCGGAGGCAGTATACTGGAATTTTCACCCGCGACCGTCGATATCGAAAAGCTCCTCGCGGAGGCGGGAAGTGTGCCGTTACCGCCCTACATCAAACGTGATCAGGAGCCGGTCGACGAAGAGAGATACCAGACAGTTTACGCTAAAGTACCGGGCGCAACGGCGGCGCCGACGGCAGGCCTTCATTTTACCGATGAGGTCCTCTCGGCTATCGAGTCGAAAGGTGCTAGGATAGCGCGCGTGACCCTGCATGTTAGTTACGGCACTTTTGCGCCTGTCAAGTCGGAGGATGTGGCCGGCCACAGGATGCACAGCGAGGCCTTTAACCTGACCGGTGATACCGCGGCGGTGATAAACAGCGTGAAGGCCGGCGGCGGCAGGGTGGTCGCCGTCGGGACGACGTCCTGCCGGGTGCTTGAGACTTGCGCGGTCTCTCAAGTCGACAGTCGACGGTCGACCCTCCTTCGCCAAGGCTTCGGAGGGCAGGCGGTCGACAGAGTAGAGGGGGAGGATGGAAATACGGATCTATTTATCTATCCGGGGTATAAATTCAAAATCGTCGATGCGTTATTGACTAATTTCCACCTGCCCAGATCCACTCTCTTGATGCTGGTCTCGGCTTTTGCGGGGCGGGAATCGATATTGAAGGCATACAAAGAGGCAGTCGAAAGAAAGTACCGTTTTTATTCCTACGGCGATTGCATGCTGATAATTTAATTCGTTTATCGTTGATCGTCAATCGTTGATCGTACGAATCCATGGCATGTACGACTAACGATAAACGATATACGATAAACGTGATCGGCCGCAAATGTTTAAAATAATAGCTAGAGATAAAAGCACAAAAGCTAGATTGGGCGAGCTTGAGACGCCGCGCGGCGTTTTGAAGACACCCCTGTTTTTTCCGGTAGCGACGCAGGCTACCGTGAAGACTCTCTCCAATGAGGATATAAAAGACTGCGGCGCACAGGCAGTTTTGTCTAATACCTATCATCTCTATCTCCGGCCCGGTATCGAGATACTGGAAAAGGCCGGCGGGCTGCATAAGTTTATGGCCTGGGAAGGCCCCATCCTGACCGACAGCGGCGGTTATCAGGTGTTCAGCCTCGCGACCCTTATGAAGGTGAAGGAGGAGGGCGTCGAATTCCAGTCGCATATCGACGGCTCGAGGCATTTCCTTGCGCCCGAAGATGTCGTGGGTCTGCAGCTGAGGTTCGGAAGCGATATCATAATGCCGCTCGATGAATGCGTGCACTATCCTGCGGAGAAGGATTATGCCCGCGCCTCGCTGGATCTTACGACGGATTGGGCGGAGCGGTCGAAGGCGCATTTTCTGGCTCATCGCTCATCGCTCATCGCCGATAGGCGGATACCGCTGCTGTTCGGCATTGCCCAGGGCGCTACCTATCTCGATCTGAGAAAAGAGGCTGTGGAGCGGTTGGTTGAAATAGGTTTTGACGGCTACGCGGTAGGCGGTGTAAGTGTGGGCGAACCGGACGAACTTGTGAGCGAAGTCGCCCAATACGCGCTCGGCCTGCTGCCGGAGTACGCCCCGCATTACGTGATGGGTGTCGGGACGCCCGTAGACATGCTTGAAGCGGTATCGCGCGGAGCCGATATGTTCGACTGCGTGATGCCTACCAGAAACGGCAGGAACGGCACGGCCTTCACAAAAAAGGGAAAGCTGGTATTGAGGAATTCGGCCTATGCCGACGATTTTCAGGTGATCGAAGAAGGCTGCGCCTGCCTCGCGTGCCGAGGAGGGTATAGCAGGGCATACCTGCGCCATCTGATCGGCGCCGCGGAAATACTCGGCCTGAGATTAGTTTCGTTGCATAATGTATATTTTTATGTTAAACTTATGAAAGAAATCCGCAGCAGTTTGAAAGCAGGTAATTTTTCGACATTTAAAAGCAGGTTTTTAAAGGAATACCGTTAATATGTAATATAGCTATGAGTTAGTAGATAGGAATTAGGAGATAATAAGGGATTGATCAACTAACTCCTAACGCCTATTCCTAACTCCTAAAAACTGGGAGGACATATGTACCTATTCCTGGCGCAAGCAGGCCAGAGGCCGCCGACGCTGATAAGCCTGATGCCTATTATCCTGATCTTCGGGGTATTTTATTTTCTTATAATAAGGCCTCAAAAGCAGAAACAGGTCGAACATCAGAAGATGGTGCAGGCGCTTAAAAAGAACGACGAAGTCATCACGATAGGCGGTATTCACGGGACTGTCGTAAACGTGAAGGACGCCGCTGTCATCTTACGGATAGCCGATAATGTGAAGATCGAGATACAGAAAAGCGCTATTGCCGGTTTGAAGAAAAGCAAGCCGGAGATATCCGAAGGCAATATAGGGGAAAAATCTTAAAGAAAGGGAGCGGCATGTATAAATATTTGAAGCTCAAAGCGGTCTTGATCGTCATATTAGTAGCATTCGCGCTCTGGAAGACATATCCGCCCTTTGACCAGTTCGACAAGGACGGAAATCTCAAAAAGGAAGGAACACTGAACCTCGGCCTGGATCTTCAGGGCGGTATGCACCTTGTCCTGGAGGTCGATGACTCGGAACTCGATGCTGAGGCGAAAAAGGACGCGAGGGCTAGGGCGATAGAAATATTGAGAAACAGATTGGACCCGCAGGGCGTAAAAGAATACCCCATATACCCCCAGGGCAGGGACAGGATAGTCATCCAGCTTCCCGGAGAGACCGACAGGGAGAGGGTACTGGGCCGCATCAAGAGGGTGGCCCATCTCGAGTTCAAGCTCGTTTCGGACGATATCGATAAGATGAAATCGGCGCTGGACGGCAACGTCCCGCCGGGCTTTGAGCTTCTTGTCTCGGAAGATAAGCCGATACTCCTTGAGGATAAAGCGGTGCTGACAGGCGATTCTATAGTCGACGCGCGAGTCGAGTTCAGCCAGAGGACTTTCGGGGAGCCTTATGTATCTTTGACATTGAATGACAAGGGCGCTAGACTTTTTTCTCAGATAACCGGCCAGAATGTCAATAGGCGCCTCGCGATAGTCCTCGACGGAGTTGTGGAATCCGCGCCGGTCATAAGGGAAAGGATACCTTCGGGAAGGGCTCAGATAACCGGCACATTCTCTATGGACGAGGCGAACGACCTGGCCATCGTCCTGCGGGCCGGCGCCTTGCCCGCGCCCGTGAATATCATAGAAGAAAGGACCGTAGGGCCCACTCTCGGAAAGGACTCCATCCAGAACGGCATAAAAGCCATAATCATCGGCGGAGTCGTCGTGCTGCTTTTCATGTTTGCCTATTACCTGACCGCCGGAGTAGTAGCCAACGCCGCCCTGTGCATGAACCTTGTACTGATTCTGGGCGCGCTCAGTTATTTTAAGGCGACGCTCACGCTTCCCGGCATAGCGGGTCTCGTGCTTACAGTCGGTATGGCCGTGGACGCCAACGTCCTCATATTCGAAAGGATAAAAGAAGAGCTTAAGACAGGTAAGACGCTCCATTCCGGTATTGTAAGCGGTTACAACAGGGCTTTTCTGACTATTCTGGATGCCAATGTGACAACGCTCATAACCGCGCTTATATTGTTTCAGTTCGGAACCGGCCCGGTGAGAGGCTTCGCGACCACACTCTCCATAGGGATATTGGCCAGCGTCTTTACGGCGATCGTAGTGACCAGAGTCATATTAGATCTGTTGACCCAGAACAAGGTCATATCAAGGTTGAAGATGCTGCATCTGATCAGGGAGCCCAATATCGATTTTATCGGACACCGGAAGATAGCGTACATCGCTTCGGTGGTCATAATATTGATCGGGATGACCGCATTTGCTAGAAGGGGGGAAAAGAATTTCGGTATAGATTTCACCGGCGGCACGGTGCAGCAGTTGCGTTTTACGAATCCCGTCTCGATAGAGGAGATAAGGGCATCGCTGGCGACCATAGGGATGGCTGATGCCTCCGTCCAGCAGTTCGGCGGCAACAAGGAAGTCATAATAAGGACCTTCGAAGATATATCCGATAGCGTGATAAATACATTCCGGGCGGACTTTACCGGAAATCCTTTTGAGGTGACGAGGGTGGAGAAGGTCGGCCCGGCCATAGGCAAGGACCTGAGGGAAAAGGCGCTTTTGGCCCTCTTGTACGCGATGATAGGGATATGCATCTACATCTCGCTGCGCTTCGAGTTCAAATTTGCCATCGCTGCCATCATAGCGCTGTTCCATGATGTCCTGGTCGCCGTAGCGGCTCTGGCGCTCACAGGCAGGGAGATATCCATCCCCGTGATCGCGGCGCTTTTGACCGTCGTCGGTTATTCGATAAACGATACTATTGTCATATTCGACAGGATACGCGAAGACCTTAAGATAATGAGGAAGTCGAGCTATAAGGATATACTTAACAGGAGCGTGAACCAGACTCTTTCGAGGACCCTCCTCACTTCACTGACGACGCTTTTTGTGGTGCTGTCACTGTTTCTGTTCGGCGGCGAGGTAATAAACGACTTTTCATTCGTCTTGCTGGTCGGCGTGGTGGTCGGTACATATTCCTCCATCTTTGTAGCCGGGTCCATCCTGGCCGACTGGTCGCACAGGCGGTAAAATTTTTGGTGGGCGTAACCGGAAAAAGTCAGGCGCTCGCAGCCGATTCGTTCCACACGGAAAGGCCGAGCCGGTCGCGGCCAAGATCGTGTCTTTGACGCTTATAGCGCTCGGCTTCAAGGTGGTCTTTGATTCATCGAAGGCCCTCATGCTTCAGGAACTTTTTCGGCCCCACCAGCCGACTTTATGGACAGCTCTGCATTGCAGATCGTCGACAACGCGAAAGATGTCATGATCCACGTCGAACCGTATAAGGATTGATAATGCAGCGGACATGGAAGATAATAGAGCCGAATAAGGATCTGCAGAATAAGCTCGCCGAAGCGTGCGGCATAACTCCCGCCACCGCCCAGCTATTGATAAACCGCGGCATCACCGGTCCCGATGACGCCGACGAGTTCCTGAGAGCGGACCTCATGTCGCTTTATGACCCCTTCCTCCTTAAGGACATGGAGAAAGCGGTGCGCCGCATAAAGAAGGCCGTCTTCGCCGGCGAGAAGATAATGATATACGGCGATTATGATGTTGACGGTATCAGCGCCGCGGCTTTATTGAAAAGGACCATGACCGATATCGGGGCAGATGTCGTCACGTACATACCCCACAGGGTGGAGGAAGGTTACGGATTGAATAAAGACGCGGCCATGACGGCGCACAGGCAGGGCGTGAGCCTTCTGATAACGGTCGACTGCGGGATAAGCGGTAAAGAAGAAGTAGATTTCCTGCAGGGCATAGGCGTGACCACAATAGTGACGGACCATCACAAGATATCCGAAGCATCTTTTCCTTCTCAGGCTTATGCCGTCATAAACCCGCTTCAGAAAGGCTGCCCGTATCCCTTTAAAGACCTTTCCGGAGTCGCCGTGGCATATAAGCTTGCCGAAGCGTTGACGTCCGACTCCGACTACGACGTAAGGCAATACCTGGATCTGGTGGCGCTCGGGACCATTCAGGACATGGTGCCTCAGCTCGGTGAAAACAGGGTCCTCACGAAATACGGGCTTAAGGCCATAAACGGCACTAAAAGAGCGGGTATGCGCGCGTTGATAGAGGAGGCCGGCCTGGCCGATAGAGTCATCACATACCGTGAAATAGGTTACATGCTAGGTCCCAGGATAAATGCGGCCGGCAGGGTAAGCTCGGCGGAGATCGCTTTAGAGCTCTTGACGACGGACGATAAAGGCGAAGCCGACAGGCTCGCCGGCATGCTCGGGAGGGATAACAGGAACAGGCAGAAGATCGGCAATTCCATCCTCAATGAAGCCCTGGACAGGGTGGAGAACGAAATAAATTTTAAAGACGATAAGGTGATAGTGCTGGACAGCGACAGCTGGCATCCCGGCGTCATCGGTATAGTCGCCTCCCGGATAGCCGAACGCTTCAACAGGCCCACCGTCATGATATCTTTTGATAAAAACGAGGGAAAGGGCTCCGGCCGTTCCGTAAAGAATTTCCACCTTTTTGAGGCCTTGACAGAGTGCAGGGACGTGCTGGATGATTTCGGGGGCCATGCCGCCGCCTGCGGGCTCGCCATCAACAGGAAAAATCTGGATATATTCAAGAAAAGGCTGAACAAAGTAGCGTCGGATTTCCTGGTCCCGGCAGACCTTATTCCCACTATTACGATCGATATGGAGATCCCCCTGCATCGCGTGGGACGGCAGCTGATATCGGAGATAGAGGGCCTTTCGCCTTACGGGCCCGGGAATCCCCGGCCGCTTTTTTCATCTAACGCATTGAAGCTGAAGGGCCGCCCCAGGTCCATGCGCCGGGACGGCATAAAGATGTGGCTGTCGGATGACAATATTACTTATGAGGCGGTGGGATTCAGGTTAAATTATATGCTGGAGGATATTCTGGAGAGCGCCACCGTTGACGTGGCATACACTCCCTCCGTCAACAGATGGAGGGGGGCTGAGATCATACAGCTGGAGCTGGTCGATATAAAGGCGAACCTGATCTAAACAGCCTTTTTTACTTTACCGGCTTTTAGACATTTTGTGCAGACTCTGATCCTTTTCTTCTTGCCGTCGACAATAGCCCGCACCGTCTTTAGATTCGGAAGAAAACGGCGCCTGCTGACCCCGGTGATGCGCTGGCCTACGCCGCCTTTTATCTTCGCCAGACCCCGTCTCATGATCGTCCGGCCGGCCGCCGGTTTTTTGCCGCATATCGTGCATATTCGTGACATGTCTTACTCCTTTAAATGAGACCACAACTTACGGAACGAGTATAACGAGTGAACGTAAGTTGCAATGGTCGAATTTACTCCGAAGCGTGCGAAGAAATTTTCGTCGAAAATTTCGAGCGTTTACGCGAGGAGTTTTTCAGGCTATAAATACTACCACAGGCTGAAGGAACATGCAAGCCAAAAAAGATCTGCTGCAGAGTAAGGCTCAATACCTGAAAGGGGTGGGCCCTAAGCGGTCAAAGCAATTGGAGCGCCTGGGCATAAACACCGTTTACGACCTTTTGTATTATCTGCCGCGGAGATACGAGGACAGGAGAGAGATATCCGAGATAAAGGATGTGAAGCCGGACGGCGTCTATACCGTCAGAGGAAGGGTCAAGGCGCACGGCGTGTGGAAGAGCAAAAGAGGCATGCTGATATACGAGATGACCGTGGCGGACGGCACCGGCAGTATCCGCGGCGTGTGGTATAACCAGCCGTACCTCAAGAGGTATTTCAAGCCGGGGCAGGATATGATCCTGCACGGAAAGGCCGAAAGGTTCAGATACCTGCAGATGACGCATCCCGATTACGAGGTCCTGAGCAGAGAAGAGACGCGCCTGGAGACGGTCCACATGGGAAGGATAGTGCCCGTATATTCCCTTACGCAGGACGTTACCCAGAAGTACCTCCGTTCGCTCGTCTTTAAGACCCTTGAGTCAAGCGCCGGTTCCGTCGACGATGTATTGCCTACCAGTCTCAGGGCGAAAAACAAGCTGGCGGACATAAGATTCGCCATAAAAAACATCCACTTTCCCCACAGCTTTGACAACCTGAAAATGGCGTACAGAAGGCTGGTCTTCGAGGAGTTTTTCATACTCGAGGCCGCGCTGGCGATCATAAAAAAGAAAGCCAATGAGGATTCCTCGGGCATAAGGCACGAAGTGAAGGAAGGGGTCATGGAATGGTTTGAGGGCATGTTTCCTTTTAAATTTACAAAGGAACAGATCGAGGCCATGAAGGTGATAGAGCATGATATGAGGTCGCCGCGGCCGATGAACAGGCTCCTTGAGGGGGAGGTGGGCAGCGGCA
>CAZYBX010000029.1:0-11543 GCA_964645565.1 uncultured Planctomycetia bacterium
ATATATTTAAATCGCCCAGGTCATAGCCGCCGGTCTTGCCGACGCCGTTATTGACCAGCCATTCTATCCTGAATGTCTCTGTGGCTATCAACGCGCTCGCGTTTATATTCGTGTCATCCGGTTTTGTTATCAAAAGCTTGCCCTTTGCCGTGAGATTCGAGCTTTCCTTATATATATCGGCCGGGTGGTCGGAGCTTTCGACCTTTAGCTTGATCTCAGTGCCGAGAGGGCAATTTACCTTGGTCCATGTATACCCATCAACGTTCGACTGGGGTTCGCCCGGAGGCGTTATGTTTCCTGAGTACCCTCCGGTTCCTCCCTGTGTATCGTATTTTACGTTTATGGTCCCCACGCCGTTAGTCCCTGTGCTGCCGCCTTGCGTCGTCCACGATATATTATAGTTTTCGGTGCCTACATAAAGAGTCCCTGTGGAGGGGACAAGGTTGACAAATCTCGATTTAATAGTAAGCTTATCCTCAGCCGATTCGGAATAGATACGGCTGTCGCCGGCCGCCCTTATCCTTATCCTTATCTCTGTATTAAGCCCGTAGTCTCCGGTCTTGAATACGCTGTCATCGCTGGGTATAGTCCATGGATATGCCAGGTCTGTCGCCGTGACTACCTCTGTCTGGTCTACTATAACGTTCTGGAAATTATCCGCGCCGTTATTCTTCGAATAATGAATATACAGGTCGCCTATGCCGTCGCCTTCCGCCGTCCAGACGATCGACTGTTCCGTCCCGCATTCCCAGTCGGGACTTACCGCCGGAGAGGAGGGATTTTCCGGAGGAGTCGTCAATTCAATGTTACCCAATACGGCGAAGTCATAGACGGATTCGGCGTGGACATCGGCCTCGTCGTCCGATTTAAATACTTTTATTCGGAGTTCGGTCCCTACTATGCCCGGCGCGTCCAATATCTCCCAATCATAATACGATTCGCCCGGATATGAAGGGTCCTGGTCATAATTAGTATCGGAAGCGATAGCGGCGTCCGACGGCACTATTGTCCCGTCATACGGGCCTGCCGCGCCGTTTATGCTGTATCTCAATTTCACGTTTCCGAAAGCCGTGTTGACGGGCTTCCATCTTATGCGCATCGTCTCGCCTATGGTATAGACCTCGTTAGGTTCATTGGGATAGGTCAATTTGACCTGCGGTTTGACTTTAAAGTCCGTTGTCCCGCCGCCCGATTCGCCCGCGGTCCCCGTTATCAGATTTTCGTCATTCTCCACGGCTACCATTATCATATTGTTTATGCCCGCGTGCGCCTGAGCGACTTCCCAGTCCCATGAACCGCCTCCCTGGCTGTTTGGGTTGATCTTGACATTATCAGACCCCTGGACAAGTTGAATCGTGTAATTGTCGCCGCTGTTTTTTGAGAGCCATATTACCGCGTTGGCCGTCTCGCTTATGCTTCCGATCGCGTCCCACGTAATAGTGAATTTCTCGCTCTCGCTCGTATCGGAAATCTTGACAAGGTCCCCACCGTCAGGCTCGGTAACGACGATTGAGCCCTTTATCTTAAAGGAAGGGCTCTCGTGGCATATATTCGTAAGGCCGTAGTCCTGGACCTTCACATATACTTCATCATACAGGTCGTTAGGTACCGTCCACGAGTATTTTCCGTAATTGTCCTCGGGAGGCGGGTTGGATGTGTACTTGGCGGGCTTATCCACGCCCGGGGCTACTTCGATATAACTCTCTGTCCCCTTCTTATAAAATATTTTTACTTTATCGTCCGTTACATCGCCTTTTAGAGTCCACTCTATATCGCTCGATGTCCCATACCGCACGACATCGCCCGCTTCGGGCGAAGTAACCGTAATGACCTGCTCTATCATAAACACGTCCGGATCCGCGGGGGATTCGTCTTTGATGGCAGTGGGATACGCGCAGCTCTCGATCTTGATCCGGGCCTGGTCGCTTTCCGGAGCCACTACGGGGTCCCATGTCCAGAACGACCGTCCGGGATATGTCGTCCCATAATTATTGTCGACCGCTATCGGGTCGCCGTTGTTCAGCTTTGTCCAGGTTCCACCGGCGTTTCTTGATACGGATATATAAACGTTATTATTTCCGGGAGGCCCGACGTCGCCCTCGAACTCCCATACTATATCCTGAGACGTCCCGACTTTCCAGACATCGGTATCTACGGGCTCAATAACGGTTATCGTAGCGTCTATGTCGAAAACGGCCTCGGATTGGTCTTCAACTCCCACGAGCTCGGCCTGGGCGCTCTCTATCTTTACCATTGCTTGCGAGCTTATCGGCAATTCCGGAGTCCACTGGTGATAGGACTTATCGGTGTACTTGACATCGTAATTTTTGTTTGTGGCGACCTGCGTTATGTATGACCAGTCGACGCCGTTATTTCTCGATACATAGAGTTTTACCTGCGTAGTCTCGAGGTTAGGAGTATATGACCAGACAATGTCTCCGTTGTCGCCTGAAGTATCTCCTACTATCCATCTCTCTCCGCCGTTAGGGTCATCGAGTGTAAGCGTGCCTTGCTCAATGGTAATACTGGCGCTTTCCCCGAATACCGTATCATCGTTCTTCTGCTGTACTTTTATCTTCGCGTAATCGCCCGTACCCGGCTGCACAAGGTTAAAAGGTATATCCCAATCATAAGAGCTTCCTTCGCCGTCCGCTCCTGCAGGTTCATCGAGCTTGATAGGAGTGTCGTAAGTCAGGCCGTCATTGCTGGAATAATAAATATTTACCAGGCCGTCCGTAAGCGGCGTGCCGAAGTATCCTCTCTTATTCCACGATATCGTCTTATCCTGCTCCCCGAGATAGTAAGTAGTGGGTGAGGCAGGCGTTACGCCATAGATCTGGCCTTTCAACGTGAAAGGCGAGCTTGTGCTTATAACGGAAGTCCTGGGCGGGTCCTGCGCCTCGCCGTAATTCAAAATAATCTGGAGGACGTTATCCGTACCGATCAGGTTCTCGGTGGGTCCGCCGTATGCGCTCGTATCCGCCGGAATGGTCCACGGCCAGGAACAATTGATTCCTCCCTCGGCGGTTATTGTCCCATTCAGATCTACGTCTACGCTGCCGGACAATGTATGGTCAAAGCTCGACCCGCCGTTGGTCGAAAGTTTTATTGTAACTGTTTTCGGGCTCAAGTCCTCTAAGTGCCCCGTATAATCCCATGTGATGTCTTGCGTCTCGCCGATCTTCCAGGTGTTGGGAGGCTGGTCGATATCGAGCTTGCCTTTTATAATAAAATTGGCGTTTGAAATATCTATATTTCTTTTGGTGGGGAACGACCCCGTACCCTCGTCCATGTCGATGTCTGTAATTTTAACCCTTAACTGTTCGCCTATGATATCGGTGCCGTTAATGTCCGCCGGAATCTCCCACGGGTAAGCGCCCGCGGAACAATGGGTATCATTTTCGCCGGCGGGTTCCGGTGTCTCGTAAATAGGCGTGCCGATGTAGCTTGAACCTCCGTTAACGGAAAGCTCTATTTTTACCTTGTGCTCGCCGCCTGAACCGGTGCCGCCGCTTAAAACCGAGTCCGCGAAGGCCCACGTTATATCCTGGGTGTCTCCTACCTCCCAGACCTCCTTGTTTTCTTCATAATCCGGCGGTTCTCCGCCGTTCGGTATCTTTACCGTCAGCGGAGCGCATTCTATCACAAAGGCGTTAAGAGATATGGCGTAGTTAAGATAAACGCGCTCCAGGTTTATCCTGTCCACGTCGGTCGTAACTGTGGTGAGGTCCGCGCTTACAAATTCAGAGCCGTAAATATTGGTGGAATTATTGGCCCCTCCGGATACGCTCAGCGTTATGAATGACCTTGTATTATCGACGTAGTTGTTTAAATCGATATCCGTACAGTTGGATGAGGCCGGCGTATCCTGCTGGAATTGCTGGACATAGCTTGATTCATCCGTAAATTCCACGACAGACCAGGAAATCTCTATATTGGTTCTTGCCGCCTGGCGGTTAAATGTAAGTTCATCGACATCCGATATATAACCCCTCGTCCACAGCTCGTTGCCGTAAAGAGTCGCGTCGCAGGTATAAGAAAAGATCAAGAACGTTTTATCGATGTCGACCTCATCTATTGTCTCGGTGGTAAACGTCTCTGTTGACGCTATCTTAGTCTCGGTCGGCGTTGAGCTGTGCTGGACTTTGACATCTGTCTCGCATGATACGACCTGCCACATAACGTTAAGTGCGCGCGCGCCCGTCCCCCTTCCGCGCTTGAAGTGAAGCGTTTTAGAGGGGCCGCCTGAAGAAGAAGGCGGTGTGTATTCCAGTATCTCGCACATAAAATCAAAGTTGTTGGCGTTCCATGGGTTCCCGTTGTAATATATATTATGGCCGGGGTACTGGTCGAGCGTTCTGGACCTGAACCTGACATCCAAAGAACCGGCATTCGGCCCGCTTCCCCGTACATCCAGATAATATACATGGTCTTTGTCCAGAGTGAGGATGGGGTCAAAAATGAACTCCTCCCAGTGGAACGACGAGCTGGAGAAAGCGGCGTTCTTGGCAGAGCTGCCCACTACGGTGCCGTTTTCGGTTTCGCGGACAGATACGGTAATTTCCTGCGGAGAAGGGCTTATGCTCTGCCTGTCCAGATATATGCTGACCGTCTTGACCTGATAGGTATCTCCCTCCGAAGAGTATGAAAACTGCTGGGCATATCTGTTGCCGTATATATACGCGCTGTTGGAAGTACTTCCTCCTGTCTTAATACTCGCGATGACATTGCCCGTCGCGGCTTCACCGAGTATGAATTCGCCGAGCACGGCTATACTCTGGTTGCCTCCGGCCGCCGTATAGGCGTTGGGATTCATCACCATGAACGACTGCGCCATCTCGACCCATTCCGGTAGTATCGCGAACCTCTCCGGGGAATCCTCGGCCAGAATCGTAACGCCTCTTTGAACGCTGATCCCGTCGGTAAACTCAACGACTCTCCACTCCACGTCTCTTGTCTCCTTTTCCTCCTGGAAGCCCAATTCGATACGGTATCCGTCATAAAAATCGATATATCCTAAGTTTGGGGCCATATTGGTCCCATCGGTGACTCTTAAGTTCATGAAGGCCGCGCTCTTTGTGACATCGATAAGAGTGTGCTCGCTCGGCGAGCCTGTCATCCCATCGCTTCCGTCGTCGACCCAGAGGACTTTGACGAATTGGGTGCTTCCAATGGTGACAGCGCCTCTATAGACCTTCTTTATCTGAATAGCTTCGGCGTCGGGGACTAAATAAAGCGTGGAAGTAAGGACGCATACCGCTCCCGCGAGCAATGCCGCATGAATGAAGACGCGAAGGAACCTCTCCATATTCTTCTGACAGCCTCTCCGTGTTCCCAGGCTTCTCAGAATTATCGGACGTCTATGCGTCTTCATGGAACTCACCCCTTCCTCAGTCGCTTACGAGAGTTTTGGACGCGCCTTCTTCGTCTTCCCCGGATTCGGCCTGCGGGCGCGCCTTCTTTTCGCCGGCCCTGACAAAACTGATTACCCTCGCGATCCGTGTTTCCGCCTTATATTGTGAACCCGCCTTTTTTTCCATCTTTGTGATTTCCAGATATTTTACTCTTACGGTATCCCCTTGCTTTAAGTCGGTCAATTTCTTTACGTGCTGTACTATGGTGTCTTTGTCGACAAAAAACGAATAGTCGGTATTTGTCCCGTCATGACCTACGTAGATGACCTGCGGATCGGCCTTCGGCGTAAAGTAGACCACTTCCCCGACCATCTCTTTGACAACCGTTCTTTCGCCGGTCCCATCTTCCGCCCACGCCGGAACCGCTATTCCGAACACAAGTATTAATGCAAAAAAGGTCCTTGCCGTCTTTATCGTCATTTTTTCCCTTCCTTTCTCCTCTCGCCTACAGAAACGAATGAAAAATCTCTCGCGATCCCGTTGGGCAAGCGCCTGCTCAATACGCCTCTCATGACCCTGCCGTCCCATTTCCCGTGCCAGCCGGCCGTCTCGCCCCGGTTACTCATCTCCATCGCGTCCCATGTGATACTTCCGTCATTTGACTCCCTTTTCGAATAGTTCGAACCCGCGAAACCTTCCTCGCCCATTTTAAGCGACTTCACACGGGCGCCGGTAAACGAGATCGTGTCTCTATCGCTGAAGTCCATTGCCGGCCCGCTCGTCTGAGTGAGCGAGATATCCCAGGAATAACCGCCGAGCTCTTTTTCTTCCCTCGCGGCTTCTTCCTTCTCCTTCTGCAACTTGTCTAACGCGTTCTCGACCAGCTCGATCTTCCACGTGTATTCTTCTATGTCCTTGTTCGCTTTAACGGCATCTTCTCTCTGGCGCTTCAGCATCTCCAGCGTGCTGTCGTAAAGCTGCAATGTCTTGTCATAAGTGGTCATCAACGCGATATTCTGCTGCCTGTAATAATTGGCGATCGTGACCACGAGGATGATAATCGCCATGCCTCCCGTCAGAACATAGACGAGCTGTCTTTTATACACTGCCGGCTGTCTTTTTTGCAGCTTCACAGATTCTTCTATGGCTTTCTTTACCTCGTCCATAAACTTCTTTGAGCCGAGGATCCTGTTTTTGCGGATCAGTTTTTTAAAATCGCTTATCTCCTTCGGATCGGCGTTTATAACATATTTTTCAAAAACCTCTTCTCTCCCTCCCAGCGCGCCGAAGATCTCTTCGATCTCTGCGCCCATGTCCGGATGCTGCCTCTTGGCCGGGTCGAGGAATTTCACATGGCTTGAATATGGATAATCTTTGGGGTCCTTTACTTTTTTGGCGCTCATGGGGTGGACATGTATATGGCGTGTTAACGGCAGGAGATAGGGTTCTTTTTCGGCGATGACCGCCTTGAACCTTTCCTGGAAAAGATGGCCCTTTTGGTTATAGCGGTTGTTGTAGCTCTTAGTATAGAGCGAACTGATGTCATGCATTATGTTTGAAATGCTCGTGTCGGCTTTTGGCTCTATTAACAAATGCAGGTGCTTGGGCATCAGCACATAAGCAAATAGCTTAAAACCATATTGTTTTTTATAGTTAGCTAGGAAGGATATATACTGGATGTAATCGGCCGGGTCCACAAACAGGTCCTGCTCGTGGCCGCTTTTCGAAGTGATGTAGTAAAGAACGCCTTTCATTATCACTCTCGGCATTCTTGGCATTTTTAGCTCTCCTCTATTGACTCCGGCTCGATGCGTTCCTGACACTTTCTGGCCAAATATTCAAAGTGCCTGGCACTTTGAATTGAAATCAAAAAAAATCCAGGCATATTGCCTGGCTATAAAACAACTCCGATTCGGCAATCTGCCTATCCCGAACTAATCGGGACGCATGACTTTGCGTCCCCAGATCGCTCTGGGTTTGCTATTTTCGAATCACACGTGTTTTCAATGATCTCTAAAAAAGAGTATACACGCCTTTCATATTAAAGTCAAGGCTGGCTCTGAAAAAAATACTTACTTTTTCATATTTAACATCAATCTGAAATTGACTTCATGTAGCTATCTTTTTCTTCTTAACGCATCGGCTCTTTCCTTCGCGCTTTTCGCTTCCTTCAACATGTCTTTTTTCGCATAGGCCTCTGCCAGGTGATCGTAGATTTCGGCATTTTCCGGCAGAAGTTTTGCGGATTTTTTAAAATACTTCAAGGCCTCATCTGTTTTTCCCTTTTTATACATGGCCGATCCGAACGTATCCATTACCGCTGGATTATCCGGATATAGCGACAACGCCTTCTTAAGCAATTTTACAGCCCTTTCCATCTTTTTGCCTCTTTTAATATAGATATTGGCGAGATTGTTATACGGGCCGGCGCCCAAACCCGGATTGAGGTCTATCGCCTTCTTGTAAAAAAGAACGGCTTTGTCGCTTAAACCCGAGAGATCCTTCATCAACCCTATATTATAAAAAGCCTCCGCGTAGTCCGGTTTAGCGTCAATGGCCTTTTTGAAAAATTTTGCGGCTTTTTTAACGTTATGCAATTTATCATAATAGATCCAGCCGAGATTGTTGTAGGCCTCGGCATAGTCCGGTTTGAGGGCAACCGCTTTCTTTAAAGAATTTATAGCGTTATTAATATCGCCCGTGTAGCAATAAGTTATCCCGAGGTTATTATACGCCCTGGCGTATTTTTTGCTGATCACTATAGCCATTCTATAGGCCTCCGCGGCCTCGGCGTACCGTCCGTCGCTAAAATACGCTTTGCCGAGGTTGTTAAAAGCCCTTGAGCTGACAACCCGGTTTTCCACAGTCTTTGACCAAAAAGTGATGGAATCGCGCCAGTCGGCATTCCGCCTGATGGCGGTATTCATATAAAGGACGGTTATAAAGACGCAGAGGGCGACCGCCGCCTTCCTCGATACTGCCGACGGTAAATATCTTTTATTCAGATAATATAGCGCTTCGATGCCTATGGCTAAAAGCAGCGAAAAGCCTGCGGAGGGTATATATAGCCGTTGTTCGGCGATGGGCCGCGATACTAAAAACACTATATTAGAGACGGGTAACAGTGTTATGAAGATCCAGAACAGGGCGAATAAAATCAAACCGTTCGACTTCCGGCCTAAGCCGGATAATGCCCTGAAAAATAACCTCGCCGCGACTATCGTTAGCGCAATAAGCAGTCCGAAAGACCCTGCGACGGCCGGTTCAAAAAAAGACTTTGGTATAACGAGCGCCCTATCGGCATTGAGGTTGACCGGCAATATGAGCAGTTTTAAATAATATCCGATCGTTTTAAAAATCAGCAGGATATGGGAATAGGCGCCCAGCGGCTCCGGTGGACTTTCGGCGGTTCCCACTGTACCCAGAAGAAACATCTTAAAAAGAACATAAAGCGCCATCACCCCAAAAAAAGGGAGGGTGGCTGTAAGATCTTTGACTTTTTTCTGTCCTCCCCAAAAACATAATATGTAAACGGCCATAATAAACGGCAAAGGCAGAGCCATGCTCTTTGAGAATAGAGCCATAATATAAAAAAATAAAGACGCTGAGTAAAGAAGAAAACGCCTCTTAGCCTCTTTTGTCCTAAAAAAACCTATGAAGGAAAACATGGATAGAAGCAAAAAGAGAAGCGCTAAGATATCGGAACGGTTCTTGACCCAGGTGACGGATTCCGTATGTATGGGGTTGGTAGCAAAGAAGAGAGAAGTCAGAAACGCCGTGCCGATCCATATGCGGCCCCGGCCGCCTATCATGGAAATAAGCGCATAAATAAGTAAGACATTTACAAGGTGAAGCAGGAGATTGGTCAGGTGATAACCGTGAGGGTCGAATCTCCACAGCGAATGGTCCAGCGCGAAGGTAGTCATGACCATGGGCCTGTAATCCACCTTCTCTTCCTGGTCGTATTCCTCGCTGACGGCCAGGTGGCGCTGCTTCCAGTACCACGTCGAGAAAAAAATGGGTATATTCCTGACACTCTTTATGAGATCGTTCCCGACGATAACTATCTTGTCGTCCCAGATAAAGGAATTATTAAGGGCATTCGCGAAAGTGACAAAGGTAACGGCGCTTAACACTATTAAAGGAAGGATGTGCCTTTTGAGTCCGCTTATTATCATGATGAATTTAATTTTATCATGCGAGGCCAAATGGCGCAAGCGGAAAGGGACGTATCACCTGGGGAGCCCCCAAAATATAAAAATTTGACAAAATACGCGTTTTAGGATATATTTATTGGCAAGATGAAAGAACTCGCGGAAAAAGAACAGCACGGCAAGATAGCCGGTCTTAGAAAACAACTTCTTTTTTACAGAATTTTTGTCGTTATCCTTCTCTTATGCATCGCGACGGGCATTACCGCTCATATACGCGAGTGGATATTGAACAACGCCTCGGAGCTCGGCCTCTCTTTTGCCGAAAAAAAAGCGCCTTACAGTAAGGAGGTAAAGAAGATCATCGAGCCGTTAAGATATTCCATGTTCGAGAGCCTGCTTAGGCCCGATGTGTATTTATCGCTCGATTTCGCCGGCAAGACCTGGAGGATCCATAACCTTTACCGCTTTGACGATGAGGGTAATGTCATACTGGAGGACGGCCGTTACGGCTCATGCGGGGAACTGGCGGCGTATGTCTATCAAAAAATACGGCCTTTATTAGGGGAAAGATACAAAATAGAATTCGTCGGCGCGGGCGGCCTCGGCTACTTCTTGAAGCCGCGGACGTCTCATTATGTCCTCCAGATCACCGATTATTCCAACTCTGTCTTTGTGCCGAATGTGTATATCCTCGATCCCTCGTTCCGCAGATACAATTCCATCGATAAGCTCAACGACTACGCCTTCTTCGAGAACATTGACCCGGATTATTTCATTAATAATACCGGTCCGGACGCCGTTAACGGCATCGGCGAGAACGTATCTCTGATGATCAAGCAGCAGCATATAATCGGTCTTATGGTCGGCGCCGTCGCGGAGAACAATAAATTCGACAACGACAATTTCGGCATGTTACTGACTGCCACAAAACGTTATGAATATTCCAACCGGTTGATATTCGGATTCCGCAAAATCGAGGGCAAAACGCAGATCTTCGAGGATAAGCCTTTGGCGGATAGGCTGTTGAAAGATAAGGAATACGGCAGGATCAAGGAAAAACTTACCGCGGCGTTCCAGAAAATATCAGAAAACCAATAATACAGAAAAAAAGGGGACAGGCTACTTTTTTGCAGCTATATGAGTATTGCAAAAAAGTAGCCTGTCCCCTTTTTTCACTAAACAATAATAGCTTTTTTTCGTCGAGCGATCCCGCCAAAAGCTCACTTAAGGCCTTCAAAATACCGCTTGGCGTCCGCGTCCTTCGGGTCAAGCTCCAGGACCGCGCTCCACTCATTTTTTTCCAGGTCAAAAAGCCCGCTATAGTGATAGGCCCTGGCCAGGTTTTTACGGGCTACGAGGTAGCCGGGCTTTAACTCGACCGCCCTTTTTAGATAATATACGGCGTTTTCGTATTGCCCCATATCCGAATACAGCGCGCCGAGATTATTGTAGGCGTCGGTATAATCGGCCTTCAATTCGATGGCCGTCCGGTAGCACTCTATCGCTGAGCCGTAAATCTTCGCCGCGTCGTACATAAGGCCGAGGTTATAATACGGTTCCGCGTAACCGGGCTTGAACTCGACGGCCTGCCGGTACAATTCCCTTACCATTTCGATGTTCCCGAATTCGGCGTAGAGCACGGCTCCGAAATTATTGTAGACCTCGGCGTAATCCGGCTTCAGCTCGATAGCCCGCTGAAAATACTTTACGGCTTTATCCGTCATCCCGTATTTCCCGTAAGTTACGACGGCGAGGTTATTATACGCTTCGGCATAGTTCGGATTGAGCTCTATGGCTTTTTTAAAGGCATCGTAAGCCTTATCGTTTTGTCCGATATTGCGGTATGCCGCGCCGAGGTTATTATAAGCCACAGCGGACTCCGGATTGATCGCTAAGGCCTTTTCGTATGAGGCTATGGCCCGATTAAAATCTCCCATATTGTAATATACAGAACCGAGATTATTATGGACCCTGGGATTATAAGGCGCCGCCTCGACCGTCTTCTTCCAGAATGTCAGAGGGTCTCTCCAGTCCA
>CAZYBX010000030.1:0-11368 GCA_964645565.1 uncultured Planctomycetia bacterium
CCGGGTGTGGCGGTGGTCAATATAGATAACGGCTTCGGGGCCGCGTATCTCGCGAACCTGATAAATGACGTCTAAGCAGGGCTGAAGATGACGATAAGGCCGAAAAAGATCGAAGAGATGCTGAAGGGCATAGGCCTCCTGACCGCCGCCGAGATAAAGGAAGCTCAGGATATCCAGCGCGGCACTCACGAACGCCTCGGCCATATATTGACCATCAAGGGCTACATAAGCGATGAAAAGATACAGGACCTGGTCCTTACCCAGCTCGGCATAAAACCGGAGGAGACGCGCGCGCTCGATTTAGCGCCGGACATTATCTCTAAAGTAGCCAAGGATTTCGCCCGCGCTCACCGCGTAGTCCCGATATCGCTCGCGAAAAATATACTGACAGTGGCCACGGACAATCCGTTTAATTTCCTCGCGTTCGAGAATTTTAAAGGATTTCTCGGCTATACCGTAGAGGGCGTTCTGACTCCGGAAGAAGATATGGATGCCCTGCTGAAAAAATATTATCCTTCCCAAGGGGAATCGGTGCCGGCCGGCCGCTTTCTAGACGGTATGGGCGGTAAGGAAGAAGGGGTATCTGCCGACGGCGTAAAAACGGAAGGGGTCGAAGCGCCGTCTACGGAAGAAGAGGCGCCTGTGGTGAGGCTGGTGGGGCTTTTGATCTCCGAAGCCGTAAAAAAGAGAGCCAGCGACATCCATATAGAGCCGCTCGAAGAAAAGCTGCGCGTAAGATACAGGATCGACGGCGTGCTGCATGAGGTGCCGGGACCGCCTAAGAGGCTTCAGTCATCCGTTATCAGCAGGCTTAAGATCATGGCCGGAATAGATATAGCCGAAAAGAGATTGCCTCAGGACGGCAGGATAAGGATCGCGGTCAGAGGAAAAGAGCTAGATCTGCGCACCTCCACGCTTCCGGCCATATATGGTGAAAGCCTGGTATTGAGGATACTGGATAAATCCTGCTTTCTAATGGGGCTTCAGGACCTCGGCTTTACCCCGGAAGACGAAAGCAGGTTCGAGAAACTGATCAAGATTCCGAACGGCATACTTCTGGTCACCGGACCCACGGGCAGCGGCAAGACCACGACACTCTACGCGTCTCTAAACTGTATCAATAAGCCGGACAGAAAAGTGATAACCGTGGAAGACCCCGTTGAATACCAGATCACGGGAATAAACCAGGTCCAGGTAAGGCCTCAGATAAATCTTACGTTCGCCGCCAGCTTGAGAAGCATATTGAGACAGGCCCCCGACGTGATAATGATAGGGGAGATACGCGATTTCGAAACGGCGCAAATGGCTATCCAGGCTTCGCTGACGGGGCATCTTGTCCTGTCGACCTTGCATACAAATGACGCGGCCGGCGCCATAACAAGACTGATCGATATGGGGATCAAGCCTTACCTGGTGGCATCTGCGGTACAGGCCTCCCTCGCGCAGAGGCTGGTGAGATTAATATGCCCGGCCTGCAAAAAAGAATATAAACCGTCCGAGGAAGAGTTGAAGGCCGTTAACATAAGCCCTCAGGAAGCCAGGGGCCTGAAGTTCTACAAGGGCAAGGGATGCGAAGAATGCGTGAATACAGGATATAAAGGAAGGATAGCTATATTCGAGCTGCTGCTTATGTCGGATAAGATCAGGGAGATGGCCTTCGAAAAGGTAGCCAGCAACACCATAAAGGAAAAAGCCAGAAAATTGGGCATGGTCACCTTGAGGGAAGACGGGATAAAGAAGGTGCTGAAAGGCATCACTACGATATCCGAAGTGATGAGGGTGACCCAGCAGGACATAGGATAAAAAGGAGGAGAGCCATGGAAGTGGACCAACTGCTACAAATATGCATAGAGCGTAACGCATCGGATATACACCTGACCGTGGGCAAGCCGCCGACCCTCAGGGTGGACGGCATGCTGGACCCGCTGGATTATGACCCGCTTGCCCCCGAACAGACCGAAAACCTGATCAAATCGATCACCAGCGAAAGCCATCTCCACAAGGTCCAGAAGTTCGGCGGAGTGGATTTCGGCCTGAGTTTCGGAGACGTAGCCCGGTTCAGGGTCTCCGTCTATAAGCAGAAAGGATACTGGGGGACTTCCCTGAGATTGATCCCCTCCAGGCTTTTTACGTTTGAGGATATCGGACTTCCTCTCATAACAAAGGAATTATTAAGAAAACCGAGGGGCCTCGTCCTGGTCACCGGACCCACGGGCAGCGGCAAGACCACGACCCTCGCCACTATGACGGATTACATAAACACGAACAGGGACGCGCACATCATCACCATAGAAGACCCTATAGAGTATTACCACGAGCACAAAAAGGGGATCGTAACCCAGCGCGAACTCGGCATCGATGTTTTTTCTTTCAGCGAGGCCATAGTAAAGGGGCTCAGGATGAACCCGGATGTGATGATGGTGGGCGAGATGCGCGACCTCGCCACTATAGAGGCGGCCCTTTTGGCCGCCGAGACCGGACACCTGGTATTGGCCACCCTTCACACTACAAGCGCGGCCCAGACCGTCGACAGGATCATAAACGTTTTTCCGCCGCAGCAGCAGGAACAGGTGAGGATACAGCTCTCCACTTCGATATTAGCTATATTTTCTCAGCAGCTTCTGCTGAAGGCGACGAAAAAGGGCAGAGTGGCCGCTTTTGAGATCATGATAACGACCCCTTCGATACAGAACCTCATAAGGGACAAGAAGACATACCGTATAACTTCGGACATCCAGACCGGTTCGAAATACGGGATGAAGACTTTTGACACGTCGTTGACCGAGCTATACCAAAGGCATATCATCGATTATGAAACCATGCTCTCGAAGGCTTTCGAGCCGGACCAGATAGAGATGAAATACCAGAAGCCGAGGAAATAAGGATAAACGGCGATATGGACCAGGAAGGTTTTAAACATAATAAGAGAAAATATCAGATGCTTGGCAGGCTGCTGCTGGATAAGGGCGCTATAAGCGAAAGCCAGCTTGAGCAGGCCCTCGAGGAGCAGAGATATTCCGGTAAGCTCCTCGGCAGGATCCTTGTTGAATTGGGCTTCGTGACGGAGGAAGAGGTCCTGAGGCTATTGGGCATCCAGTCGGGCCTCGAGTTCGTGGAGCTGAGCAAAGTAAAGATACCTAAGACCGTCATTCAGAAGATCTCCCCGTCCCTGGCAAAGCTCTATAAGATACTGCCTATAAAACTCGATAATAATACCCTGACAATAGCGATCAGCGATCCTCTTAACGTCAATATCCCCGACGACCTTCGCTTTATGCTGGGAAGCTCGATAAAGTGCGTGCTGGCGAAAGAAGAGGAGATCATGGCCGCTATCTCAGATTATTACGGGGAGAGCGGAGAGACAATAGACGAGCTGCTGAGCGAGATAGAACAAAAGGTTCCCTCGGGGCCCGCAGAGGACGAAGAAGAGGTTACGGACGCCGTAGTGCTGCAGGAACTCGCCTCGCAACCGCCCGTAGTCAAGCTCCTGAACCTGATCCTGCTTCAAGCCGTCAAAGACAGGGCTTCCGATATACATTTCGAGCCGTTCGAAGACAGGTATGTGATCCGCTACAGAGTGGACGGCGTTTTGTACGATATCACCAGCCCGCCTAAGAATCTGGCGCTGGCCATAAGCTCCAGGATAAAGGTGATGTCCTCGCTCGATATCGCCGAAAGGCGCCTGCCCCAAGACGGACGGATCATGATATCGGTGGAGGGCAAGAACGTAGATATCCGCGTATCGACCCTCCCTACCGTATTCGGCGAAAGCGTAGTGATGAGGATACTGGACAAGGATATTGTAAGTCTGTCGATAGACCAGATAGGCCTAAGGGATGACAAGCTAAAAGAACTCCGGCGTATTATAAATAAGCCGAACGGCATAATACTGGGGACCGGGCCGACCGGCTGCGGAAAGACTACAACGCTTTATGCGTGTCTGAGGGAGGTCAATAAGATCGAATATAAGATCATAACGACCGAGGATCCCGTGGAATACGATGTGGGGGGCATAATCCAGGTCCCGATAAGACCCAAGATAAACCTGAATTTCGCTACCTGCTTGAGGCATATACTCAGGCAGGACCCCGACATCATAATGGTCGGCGAGATCAGGGACGCGGAGACCCTCCAGATCGCCATACAGGCCTCGCTCACCGGACACCTTGTATTCAGCACTCTGCATACAAACGATTCACCGGGCGCCATAACGAGACTGTTGAATATGGGCGCCGAGCCTTTCCTCATCACTTCCACGCTGGAACTGATCATCGCGCAGAGGCTGGTCAGGATGATATGCCGGAATTGCCGCGAACGATACCGGCCGAACGCAAAAGCGCTGGGCGAGCTCGGACTTCCGGCGGGAGAGGAGTCGGAAATCGTGTTTTACCGGGGCAAGGGGTGCAAGGCGTGCAATAACAGCGGCTATAAGGGGAGGACCGGGATATTTGAGTTTCTGGTTCTTAACGACAACCTCCGGCATTTGATCATGGAAAAAGTGCAGGTGGCGAGGATAAGGGAAGAGGCGAGAAAAGAAGGCTTTAAAACGCTGCGGGAAGAGGGTCTCGAGAAGATAAGGCAGGGCGTCACGACTATCGAGGAGGTAGTCAGGGAAACGCAGCAGTATATGTAGTAATGACAAAAAGCAAATGACAAAATTTGACTGTATGTTAACAGAGTCGTATTTACAGTCCCAAATACAATGTTTATGTAAGCGAGCATAAAGATTTTTTCGGCAAATGACTTTTGAGGACTTACGGCGAGAAAATGACGAAACTGACCCTTACTATCAAGGGTGAAGAATTTCGTCAAATTTTTGAGCCGCTAAGTCCCAAAAGTCGGCGAAAAAATCAGCGAGCTTACAAAACATTGTATTTGAACAAGTAAACACTGCCTTGTTAAATTACAGAATGACAAAGGTGGCGGGAGATGCCGTTCTTCGTATATAAAGCGATAGACAAGTTCGGAAAAGAGATAACCGGCGAGGTCGACGTCCCCGGTTATGACGAGGCAATAAAAAAGATACGCAACCTGGGGTATTTTCCGACGCAAGTCTCTTTAAAAAAAGAGGATAAAAAAAGCCGCAGGGACAGGGCCGATGCGGTCAGAGGCGGAAGATCGTTTTTAAATTTGGACATAAGGGTGCCTTTTCTGGGAATAGGCACGGTCAAAATAAACCAGATAACGGTTTTTACAAGGCAGCTCGCCACCCTGATAGGCGCGGGTCTGCCGCTGGTGAGGAGTCTCAATATTTTAAGAGACCAGATGACGGGAGGGGCGTTTAAAGACGTGCTCGACAATCTGTCCCAGCAGGTGGAGGCCGGCGGCACCTTCAGCGAGGCCCTCTTAAAATATCCCAGGATATTTTCCAACCTGTACGTAAATACCGTCAGGGCCGGAGAGGCGGGCGGCGTCCTGGAGGTGGTCCTTACTCGGCTTGCCGATTTTCACGAAAAAGCGGAAAAGCTTCGCAGGAGAGTCCAGGCCGCGCTCGTATACCCCATCCTTGTCATCAGCATAGCTTTAGCCGTCCTGGTATTCCTCGTAATATTCGTGATACCGAAATTCATGGAGCTGTACGAGGAAATAGGTACGGAATTGCCGCTGCCCACATTGATGCTTCTGCGCATAAGTTATTTTTTACAATCCCGCTGGGTGGCCGGTATATTATTCCTGATCGCCCTTATCATCATGTTCAAGCTATTGCAGCGGTTCAGGGCAGTGAGGATATTTATCGACAGGATGAAGCTCAAGCTGCCTATCTCCGGGCAGCTGGTCCAGAAGATATCGATAGCAAGATTCTCAAGGACTCTCGGGACATTGATCTCAAGCGGGGTCCCCATACTCCAATCCATAATGATCACAAAAGATACGGCGGGAAATGAGGTGATCGCCCGTTCCCTGGCGAGGGTCCATGACAGCATACGCGAAGGCGAATCTATAGCGGGACCCCTGGCAAAGACGCGAATATTCCCGCTAATGGTCGTAAACATGATCAATGTGGGTGAGGAGACAGGGGCTCTCGACCAAATGCTGAATAAAGTGGCCGACACATATGATGACGAGGTCGATACCGCCGTAAGCGCGCTTACATCTATGCTTGAGCCTGTCCTCATACTTTTTATGGCCGGTATAGTCGGCTCAATAGTCATCGCCATGTTTTTACCTCTGGTAAAGCTCTTGACTGCGCTAAGCGCATAAGGTATACTTATTAGGTTAAAGAGTTAATTATGGGTTTAAAAATGAAAAAGTCAGATTTTGCGCAAGGTTTTACCGTTATTGAACTTATAACTGTCATGGTTATTATCATGATCCTTGCAAGTTTATTTGTAGGCGTAGGTGGAAAAGCCCGGCAAAAAGCCATAGAGGCAAAGGCGGAAAGTATGATAGCCGGCCTTGAGGTGGCCATCGGCATGTATCACATAGACACCGGGTTATATCCCGGCCGAGATAATACCAACGCGACTCTTGTATCCAACCTGACCGCGGATTCCGGCGATACCGGGTGGCAGGGACCGTATATGGAATTTAAGGAAAGAGATCTTGTCGGCGGGGTCTATGTGGACCCGTGGGGAAACGGATTTAACTACCAGACGCCAGGCGCGCACAATGCCTCAAGCTTCGATCTTTGGTCAATAGGCAAGGATGAGACTGACTTAACCGATGATGACATCACGAATTGGTGATATGAAAATAATATCGGGCTTCACCTTATTGGAGGTTATAGCCGTAATCGTCATAATGGGGATCTTTTTTGCGGTCAGCATACCGCTCTTTTCAAGGTTTCTGGAAAATGCCAGGCTCGATACGTGCACCAGAAGCGTAGCGAGCGTCTTGAGGCTGGCGAGAAGCTACGCCATAACGGGTGACGTTGATTGTTATGTGGTGTTTGATACCGGCGTATCGCCGAATGAATATTACGATTCTTATAATGCGGCCGATCCGGTCGAAAAGAAGTATAAATTACCGGCCGGAATATGGTTTTACAGGCCCGGCGATCCTAACCCGACGGAAGAGGCGGTCACTTTTAACAACGATATAGCGTGTTTTAAGCCGACCGGGGAGCTGGATGAGGCCGATAACCGGTCGGTATACATCGCGGACGGTCAGAGCGATGACGCGCGGAGCAAAATAATAACAGTAGAGAGAACTACGGGAAACCTGGAAATTGAATAGTTACTTATTAAGCAGGATGAAGGGCGGATTCACTCTGATAGAGATAGCTATAGCCCTGCTGATATTAGGCGTAGGATTAGTGGGCATCTTATCTCTATTCCCGGTCGGGTTTGAGGCCGCGGGCAGGGCCAACAATCTTACGGTCGCGACTATACTGGCTCAAGGGCTCCTTGAGAGCGCAAAATTAGCCGGCTACGACGATGTCGACGCCATGGCGGCTGCAAAGGCCCCTTTTGACGCCCCGTATGAAAGTTTCGAGTATAGTATGGGGGTTACCTCAAACATCGACGGACTTGACCTAAAGCAGGTCGATGTAGAAATATTCTGGCCGGCGGGCGCCTCAGACCAGAAGAACATTTTATTAACGACATACATTGCCGATTATGAACCGTAAAGGGTTGACGTTAATCGAGGTCTTGGTGGTAGTGGGGATCATGGCCATCCTGGCAGTGTGCATCAAGACTGTCTTCATGGCGGGGCTCACGTCCTGGAATAAGGCGATGACTAAGGCGGAGATATATCAAAACATAAGAGTGGCCTCGGACCAGATATCCCGGGACCTGGCTTCTGCCATCGCCATAATAGGAGTGCCTACGTTTAAAGGCACGGATCCCGGGAGCGGCCCGGACAGCTTAAGCTTCATAACGATGAGCGAAGATACGATCTATGAGATAAGCTATACTATGGATGGCGAGGTCCTGAAGAGGGCATACGACGAAGATGCCGATTGCGATTTCACGACGACTGACGAGGAGCACAAACTTGCTTCCCGCATAGGGGATCTGAAATTTCAATACTGGCACAGCGGCACCACGGCATGGGACCCCGGGTTGGGGGCTGTTCCGGCCGAAGACAATTGGACCGACGACTGGACAGCTGCGGGAGGAGCGAGGGATGACCTGCCGTGGGCTGTGCGGGTCACCATGAAGGACTCCGTAGAGGGCCGGGAATTCAGAACGGTCATCTATCTGCCGAACAGTAAATAGGGACGGGAACGGTGGTAAGTATGAAAAATCAAAAAGGTATAGCGTTGATATTGGCGCTCGGTATCCTCGCGGTATTGACGGTCGTCGCAACGTCGTTCGCCCTTAATATGCGGCTCGAGTATAAGATCGCGCGGAACTATAATAACCGCATCAAGGCCCGCTATGCCGCGTACGCCTCACTACAGAAGGCGATACTGGAATTGAGGGAAAACGTCAAAGTGAGCGCTTTTGACTATCCCGCGAATTCCACGTCTTCTATCCCGACCGCTTCGCCGAATGAGTACCATACCGGCATAGCCGTTATAGAGGATGAGCAGGGAAAGCTCAATGTGAACAATTGCACGGAAGACGCGCTTCAAAAGCTGATCCGGTTTCTTATAGATTATGCGGGCGTAGAGGGGTTGTCGGACGGCGACGCCAAGAAGATCATGGATGTGAAGCCGGTTTCCGGGTTTTCGCATTTAGAGGACATCATCGTGCGATCGAAGCTCGCCGGCCCAGGGGCAGGCATTGACGCGGAAAAATTGAAATTGTTAAGCCCCTATATAACAGTGCACGGATACGTGGATCCTACTTATATGCATAGATCGCCGATAAACATCAATTCGGCTTCCCGTCCGGTGATAGCGACCGCCGTGCTGATAGCCGCGACTGTAAACACCGATACAGCGTGGGACGTTGCGGGCGACATAATGAATCAGGGGTTCTCAAGCTGGTCAAGTTTTGACGATGCCATCGCCGCCGTCCCATACTTAAGCAATGAGGTAAAAGACGATATCAAGGAGTTTATTAATCCTAATGGCATGCCCGGCTCATTCGGAGGAGTGATAAAAGGCTGTTTCCATCCCGGAGGATATTACCGGATAACGGCCACGGGGACGACCGCTGACAATAGCAGTTCGGAAACCGTTTCCGCGGTCGTAAAGATCTCCGAGATGTATGTCGAGACTACCAAGGATCAGTTTTTAAAGGGTACAGTAAATGGGGTAACGATCGCCGACCATTGTCCTATCTATCCCATAACCGTACCCGGCAGGGCGGGCTATATGAGACCAAATGCCATAAAACTGGGCTTCTGGGACGATTTTGACGAGCCGGATGTCAGCGGCATAGGCTGGTCCTCCGCGACGGGGGCTTATGATATCAGGGATGAGGACGGTGACGGCGACAAAGAGCTGGTCCAGACATCAAGTTACGGGGTGTTTGTCCCGCCGATCACGGCCGGCGATTTTTATTTTAACGCGTTCTTCGACGATATAAGCGGCGGCGTCCAGATGAAGAACGTGGGCTGGCTGCTTTTTAGAGGCATCACGCCGGGCAGCCCATGCGCCATCCATAATAGAACGGGAATGCTTGAGTGGGGCGGCGCGTGGGCATATGACGTAACGGGTGTGGCTGACATCCAATTTATGACAAACAGCCAGGCCGCCGCAATTGGGCTTACCCCGGCGGATAGATACGTATACCAGGCCGCGCTCAGGCTATGGCCGGATGACAATCAGGACAAGGACGTAAACAGGACGCTATACGCTTATTCAACAGATGAAAGAGAGATCAGGATCCTCGCGTATAAATCAACGGCAGAGCTCAAAGTAAGGACAAGCCAGCCGTATCAGACCTATTACAGGTCCGATGTGCCGGTCACGGGCAACGGAGAATTCGGGCTTTACGGAGATTCGAGCAGAGTGGCATGGGATAACATCCGCATAATCGGCCCTTCGGGTTCTTTTACCTCCCAGACTTTCAGCCCGCCTGAGGGCACCGTCCAATGGGGGACTATGACAGGGACGCTTTATCACGGAGATGAAGGAAATGTGGTACTTTCGATAGTCACAGCACCCGGGTTTCGTTTACATATCGCCGATCTCGGTAGCAGCGATCCCTATGTGGCTATCGGCATGGTCTCAAATTCGATTCGATGGATGGCTGATTTCACGCAAAAAGAAGTCAACAGCGCGTTTGATACGATGCGCTGCCCGATCCTTGAAGACGTTACGATAACATACCTGCCAAAGACCCAACTCATCTCGTATGTTGCATATTGACATAACTACTTACATCAATTAGAGTTATTATCCCAAGAAGCGCATTTAACCTTCCGGTCTATCCCCGCATAAAGATCACTGACCATAAAATATTCCCCTGTTATCTTGACAAAGTAAAAATATTGAGGTATACTTTGTTCTAAGTAAGTTTGAGTAAATTCATTAGGAGGAATTATATGACCCGACTTATGAACATCGAGGAACTGGCCGCCTATTTAAAACTTGAAAAGCAGACCATATACAACTGGCTCCATGAAAAGAAGATCGCCGGAATAAAAGTGGGGCATGTCTGGCGGTTCGACAAGGATGCCGTTGACAGGTGGCTTAAATCTCAGACCGTAAATGCCGATCCGGCAAAAAAGGCACATAAGAAGTCAAGGCGCCGCGCGGCGTCTGTTTAAATGACAGATACCTCATTTAACCAAGATAGAGCATATGCTTAAATTCGGAAAAAAAAGATTTTTTGGGATCGATATAGGCGACAGCTCCATAAAGCTGATAGAGGTAAGAAAGGGCCGCGACGGCTTCCGTGTCGCCGGGGCTAAAGTCGTCGAGCTTGATATGGACCCGACATTTGAAGACAGCGAGAAGAAAAAAAGGGTGATAAAAGAAAGATTACGACAACTGCTTGAGGAAAGAGGCGTAACCTCGGGTTCGGCGGCGCTGTCTATCTCCGGCCAATCGGTTTTCATACGGCCTCTAAAGATCCCCAAGATCGCGAAGAGTAAAATAGAGCAGATAATCCAGTACGAGGCGCAGCTGCAGGTCCCGTTTCCGATGAGCGAAGTCATCTGGAATTACGAGTTGTTCGAAGCGCCGGATTCGCCGGAGGCGGAAGTCGCCCTGGTGGCGGTCAAAAAAGATATAGTGGAGGAGAAGCTGGATCTTATTCAAGGCAGCGGCCTTGACGTCGAATTCATAGAAACGGACCCTTTTGCGCTTTTCAACGCCATGTATTTCATAGGCGAGTTAAAAAACAAGATCATATTAGACATCGGTTCCGCCGCTACCGACATCATCATCATAGAGGACCGCAAGATATGGACGCGCAGCATACTGATAGGGGGCGACGACCTGACCAAGGCAATAGCCGCAAGTTTCAAGATAAGCTTCAAGGAGGCCGAGGCGCTTAAGAGAAAGGAAGGGATCGTATTCCTGTCC
>CAZYBX010000031.1:0-11097 GCA_964645565.1 uncultured Planctomycetia bacterium
CCCAGGAGGACGATGGCCGCCGCGATCTCGGTGAAGTCAGGGGCCAGGATGACATCCGCAGGCAACAGCTTGCGGCGTGCGCTCAGCAGGCGGGATGTGGCCAGCAGGAACAGCGCGATGGGGACGACATAGGGCTGCGGGTTCTCGAGTTGGAAGTAGCCGATGCCCAGGAGGAGGGCGGTGAGCAGGACCACGCTGCTGGCGTAGCCCAGGAGAAGCGACCGGAGACGCCCGGCCTCCGTGGCCAGAAGAAGGCCAAAGAAGGCGAAAGGGCGGAGCTCATATTGGACGAAACGCCGTTTTACGGCGAGGCGGGCGGACAGATAGGCGATTCGGGCGTTATTACGAATAAGAAGGCGAAGATAACGGTCAAAGACACAAAGAAGATAGGCGGCGTCACCGTCCATATTTGCGAGGTAGCCAAAGGCAGTATCAGCGAAAAGAGCAGGGTGAAGGCGTCTGTCGACGGAGATTCCCGCCTCGATATCGCGCGCAATCATACGGCTACGCATCTTTTACATTATGCGCTGAGGGAGGTCCTGGGTAAGCATGTCAAGCAGTCGGGTTCGCTAGTGGCAAGGGACAGGCTGAGGTTCGACTTCACGCATTTTAAGGCTGTCGATAAACGCGAACTCGACAGGATAGAAGCTCTGGTGAACGAGCTTGTCAGGGCGAATATAAAAGTAAAAGGTGAGCACCTGAAGATCGAGGAAGCGAAGAAAAAAGGCGCTATCGCGCTTTTCGGAGAAAAATACGGCAAGAGGGTGCGGATGGTATCTGTGGGAGGCTTATCAAAGGAGCTGTGCGGCGGGACTCATCTCGATTCCACCGGACAGATCGGGCTCTTCAGGATAGCTGGCGAAGGTTCGATAGCCGGAGGCATCAGGAGGATCGAGGCGCTGACCGGCAGGATGGCGTATAGAAGCGTGAAGGCCGATGAAGAGGCATTGAGAGATGCGGCGGAGGCCCTTAAGGCCGCGCCCAGGGATGTGGTAAAAGCGGCCGAGAATGCCGCTTCCAGCATCAGAGGCCTGGAAAAGGAGATAGCGGACCTCAGAAGCGGCCGCGCGGTCTTGGATCTGGATGAATTGATCAAGGATTCAAAGGATATAGACGGGATCAAGATCGTCTCTTCGCGCCTCAAAGACATGGACATACCGTCCCTGAGAGCCGTGACCGACAATATAAAGAACAGGATCGGCGCTTCGGTCATAGTGCTCGGTTCCGAAGTCGACGGCAAGGTCGCGCTCGTATGCGCCGTGAGCAGGGATCTGGTAGATAAAGTGGATGCGGGCAATATAATCAGAAGGATCGCCCGGATAGTCGGGGGGTCAGGCGGGGGAAGGGCTGATTTCGCGCAGGCCGGCGGCAAGGATACGGATAAGCTGGGCGAGGCCCTGGAGACAGCCGCCGCCGTAGTCCGGGAGGAGCTTAAAAAGTGAAGCTTTTAAAGATCACGGGAAAGAGATATGAAAGATTGCGTTCGCGCAACTTCACGAAGAACAGAAGGATCGCCTCCAGCGTCGAGAACATACTTGAGGACGTAAGGCTGCACGGCGATGACGCGGTCATCAAATACACCAGGAAGTTCGACAAGGTCAGGCTTACGCCGAGAGACCTCAAGGTCTCGGAGCGCGAGACAAACGGCGCGTATCAGGATATAAGCCCTGATTTTGTGACGAATCTAAAGCTCGTGATAGACAACATAAGCAGGTTTTACAGAAAGCAGGTCAAGAAGTCCTGGAAGATAACCGACGACGACGGCGTCGTCCTCGGCGAGAAATACGAAGCGCTCGATACGGTTGGTGTTTACGTGCCGAGCGGGACCGTGCCTCTCATCTCCAGTGTCTACATGACGGTCCTTCCCGCTAAATTGGCGGGCGTGAAGAGGGTGGTCCTCGTGACCCCTCCCAATAAATATAAGAGCGTGGACCCGCACATATTAGTGGTGGCCAATCTGCTGAAAGTGGATGAGATATATAAGGTAGGCGGGGCCCAGGCTATAGGCGCGATGGCTTTCGGCACCAAGACTATCCCTAAAGTAGACAAGATCGCGGGTCCCGGGAACCAGTATGTGACCGAAGCTAAGAGGCAGGTCTTCGGGTATTGCGATATAGACATGATCGCGGGGCCGAGCGAGGTGGTGGTGCTCGCGAACCAGTACGCCAATTTCGAATACGTGAAAGCGGACCTTCTGGCTCAGGGCGAACACTACGGCGGGCTTTCGATTCTGGTGACGGCCTCCAAAAAATTGGCGAAGGCCATGAAAAAAGAGGTCGATAAAGGGTATATAGTCTTAGTGAAAAACATCGACGAGGCGGTGGAAGTGGTCAATCAGCTGGCGCCTGAGCACCTCGAGATACAGATAAAAAGCCCCCAGAAGGTGATCAAAAAGATAAAGAACGCGGGCGCTATATTCATAGGGCCGTACTCGCCGACGGCTGTAGGGGATTATGTCGCGGGGCCGTCCCATGTGCTTCCGACCGGCGGGACCGCGCGCTTCTTTTCCGGATTGGGGTTGTGCGACTTCAGGAAGAGCTCGCACATAATAAGTTATACGAAAAAAGGCCTGGAAAAGGCGAAGGGGAGCCTGGAAAGGCTCGCGGAGATGGAAGGGCTGCCCAAGCATCTGGATTCGGTGAGAATCAGATTCAAGTAAAGATAAGAAAGGTAAATCCATGAAGCCAAGGACATCACAAATACAAAGAAAGACCAAGGAGACCGATATCGCCGGCAGACTCACCATAGACGGAGAGGGTAACTCCGGCATAAAGACCGGGATAGGTTTTCTTGACCACATGCTCGAGCTATTTACGTTTCACGGGTTGTTCGACCTTGAGCTGAAGGCGGCCGGGGATCTGAACGTGGATATGCACCACACAAACGAGGATATAGGTATAGCGTTAGGCATAGCTTTCAAAAAGGCGCTGGGAGATTGTAAAGGCATAAAGCGTTTCGGCTCGGCCGAAGTGCCTATGGATAAGGCGAGGGCCAAGGTGGTCGTGGATATAGGCAACCGCTATGCGTTTGAGAAGACGGTTCAAACCGAGCCTCACGGTTCCGAGGCCGGATATACGTTCGACGACGGAATGGACTTTCTGGACAGCTTTGCGAAAAAACTCAATATAAACCTTCATATAGAGACCTCAGGGACGGATCTGCACCATGTCCTTGAAGCGGTCTTTAAGGCCTTTGGCGTGGCCCTCGATCAGGCTACACAGGTCGACCCCAGAAGAAAAGATATCCCGTCCACAAAAGGGATGATCATAGACGAATGATAGCTGTCATCGATTACGAGATGGGCAACTTAGGCAGTGTTTCCAAGGCCCTCGAATATTTAGGCGGAGACATAGCCGTCACCCAGAAGGGGTCGGATCTCGAAAAAGCCGATAAGATCGTCCTGCCCGGCGTAGGGGCGTTCAAGGACGCTATGGCGGCCCTGAGCGGCTTAGGTCTCATCAAGCCGCTAAAAAGGGAATTGGCGCGAAAGAAGGCGTATCTGGGGATATGCCTTGGCTACGAGCTCCTCTTTGATAAGAGCGAAGAAGGCGGGGGCTCGGAAGGATTGGGCGTCCTGAAGGGAGACGTGGTCAAGTTCACGGCGAGCGGCCTTAAGGTGCCTCAGATAGGCTGGAACCAGGTGTCTCCGGTAGATGACGATTGCCCTCTTTTCGATGGCATAGATAGAGATTCGTTTTTTTACTTCGTCCACTCTTATTATGTGAGGCCCGCGGACGCAGGGGTGATCGCGGCTACTACCGATTACGGAGGGAAGTTTGCCTCGATGGTCCGCAGCGGTAATATGTACGCAGTCCAGTTCCATCCCGAGAAAAGCCAGGCTGTGGGGCTTAAGTTTTTGAAGAATTTCATGGAGTTATGATGCAGATAATACCGGCGATAGACCTGAAAGACGGCAAGGTAGTGAGGCTTACAAGAGGCGATTACGATAAGGTAAAGGTCTATTCGGATGATCCGGCTGAAGTGGCGAAGAGGTGGCAGGATGAGGGCGCCGCGGCGCTCCATGTGGTGGATCTCGACGGAGCTTTGGCGGGCGAGCCCAGGAATACGGAATCGGTGAGGAGAATCGTAAAAGCGGTCGATATCCCGGTCGAGCTCGGAGGCGGTATCCGCAGCGAAGAGGCTATGACGAGAGCGTTCGAGGCGGGCGTCTCGAAGATAGTCCTGGGCAGCAAAGCGGCGGAGGAGATAAGGTTCGTAAAAGACGCTATAGATAAATACCGGGAAAAGGTGATCGTGTCCATAGACTCCAAAGGCGGGCTTGTGATGCTTCAGGGCTGGACAAAGGCATCCGGTTTGAAAGCGGTCGATCTCGCGAAGGACATGGAAAGACTCGGGGCATTCGCCGTTATTTATACGGACATAACCGTCGACGGGACATTGAGCGGACCGGATTTCGAAAGTCTGGATGATTTTTTGCGCAATGTCAGGATCCCGGTGATAGCGGCGGGCGGGATCTCGTCGCTTGAAGACATAAAAAGGCTGCGCGCGCTGAATAAAAAGAACCTTTATGGTGTGATCGTGGGAAAGGCGCTCTATGAAGGGGCGCTGGACCTGAGGGAGGCGAGGGCCTTATGCTTGCAAAAAGGGTGATCCCGTGCCTTGATGTCAAGGAAGGCAGAGTCGTAAAGGGCATAAAATTCGTTCGATTGCGCGATGCCGGCGACCCGGTGGAGCAGGCAAAGGTCTACAACGACGAAGGCGCGGACGAGCTCGTGTTTCTGGATATAACGGCGTCGCACGAGAAGAGAAAGACCATGATAGACGTGGTCGAGCGTGTCGCGAAATGCGTATTCATGCCTTTTACCGTAGGCGGAGGCATAGGGGCATTAGAGGATATAAGAGGCCTCCTGAGCGCCGGCTGCGATAAGGTATCCGTCAACACCGCGGCCGTAAAGAGGCCGGGGTTTGTAAAGGAGGCGTCCGATAAATTCGGAAGCCAATGCATCGTCGTCGCGATCGACGCGAAGAAAAAAGAAGGCAGAGACCTCGAATGGGAAGTATATATAAACGGCGGCAGGACCGCCACGGGGGTCGATGCCGTGGAATGGGCCCGGAAGGCGGCGGCGCTCGGCGCGGGCGAGATACTTCTCACGAGCATGGATTTTGACGGCACAAAGGACGGGTATGACATCGACCTGACGAGAAGTATTTCCGAAGCCGTAAACATACCTGTCATAGCATCGGGCGGATGCGGGAACCTGGAGCATATGTATGTGGCGTTGACGGACGGGAAGGCCGACGCCGCGCTTGCGGCCTCGATCTTCCACTTCCGGGAGTTCAGTATAAGGCAGGCAAAGGAATATCTGCGCGGCAAAGGCGTAAGCATGCGCCTTTAGCAATATTGCGGACAAGGAGTACACATGAGGTCTTTTATTGAGGAATTGAAGTTTGACGAAAAGGGGCTGATACCGGCGATCGTCCAGGACGAGAAGTCCGGCAAGGTCCTGACGCTGTGTTATATGAACAGGGATTCGCTCGAGAAGACCTTTCAGGAAGGAAAGGTGTACTTATTCCGCAGATCCAAAAACAGACTGATGATGAAGGGCGAGACATCGGGGCACATCCAGATACTGAAAGATGTCCTGATAGACTGCGAAGGCAAGTCCCTGCTTTTGAAGGTGGAGCAAAAGGTCGCGGGCTGCCACGAGGGCTATTTCACCTGCTATTTCAGGCGCGCCTCCAGGGAAGGCGGCACTGAAGTCGTGGAAGAGAAAGTGTTCGACCCCAAAAAGGTGTATTGATGATATATCCCTGCAAAAAAGAGTTCGTGAGGCTCGCAAAAAAAGGCAACGTCATACCCGTCTATAAGGAGATAACGGCCGACCTTGAGACACCTGTGTCGTCCTTTTTAAAGATAGACAGGGGCGATTACTCTTACCTCCTGGAGTCCGTCGAGGGCGAGGAGAGGCTGGCGAGATATTCTTTTCTGGGCGCGAACCCGTCCGTCGTCTTTAAGAGCAAGGGGAGGGGCATAGAGATAAAGGAAGGGAAAAAAATAAAGCGCTATAAGACCGGTAAAGACCCCCTGGAAGAGATCAAGAAATATATGGGCCAGTTCAGGTTCGTCGGCATCAAAGGCCTGCCTCGTTTCTGCGGAGGATTGGTGGGTTATATAGGTTACGACATGGTCAGGTTTTTTGAAGACATACCCGACGGGAATCCGGACGACCTAAAGATCCCGGATTCGATATTTGTTCTCACGGACACGCTCCTCATATTCGACCATATAATGCATAAGATAAAGATAGTCTCGAACGCCCAGGTCAAGGGCGGCCCGGCCCGCGCGTACGGCCAGGCGCTGGAAAAGATATCCGCGATAGAGAAGATTTTATCAAAGGATAATGCCGCTAGCCGCAAACCGGAAACCGCAAACCCGAAATTAAAGATAAGGTCGAATTTTACTAAGAAGACCTTCGGCGATATAGTCAGAAAAGGAAAGGAATATATAAAAAACGGCGACATAATACAGGTCGTCTTGTCTCAGAGGCTGGAGGCCGATCTGGGCAAGAAGGATCCGTTCAACATATACAGGCGCCTGCGCTCGATAAACCCGTCTCCTTATATGTATTATTTGAAGTGCGGGGATATCAAGCTTATCGGTTCATCCCCCGAGATAATGGTGAGGTGCGAGGACGGCAGGATAGAATTGAGGCCGATAGCGGGGACCAGGCCCAGAGGCAGGGATAAGGCCGAGGATGAGAGGTTCGAGAAGGAATTGCTGGCCGACCCGAAGGAGAGGGCGGAACACGTGATGCTTGTGGATCTCGGCCGGAACGACGTCGGCAGGGTATCCAGGTTTGACAGCGTGCGCGTCGAAGAGCTGATGAAAATAGAGAAGTATTCGCATGTGATGCATATAGCAAGCGGCGTCGTAGGGACATTATCCGGATCGAGGAACGTGTATGACGTGATAAGGGCGTCTTTTCCGGCGGGGACCGTGAGCGGCGCGCCGAAGATACGCGCCATGGAGATCATCGACGAGCTGGAGAACGTAAAGCGCGCTTCCTATGCCGGCTGTGTGGGATATTTAAGCTTCTCCGGGAACATCGACACATGCATTACGATAAGGACGATCCTCGTGAAGAAGAACAAGGCGTATATCCAGGCCGGGGCCGGCATCGTGGCGGATTCCAGGCCCGAGAAAGAGTATCAGGAGACGCTCAATAAAGCGATGGCCCTTATCAAGGCCATAGAAGAGGCATAGCGGAGATAGCAAGGAAAATACAATGATACTTGTAATAGATAATTACGATTCGTTCACCTACAACCTGGTCCAATATCTGGGGGAGCTCGGGGCCGATCTCACGGTCTACCGCAACGATAAGATCGACCTGGCCGGGATCGAAAGGTCAAGGCCGGAGCGTATAATCATATCTCCGGGGCCGGGTTATCCGTCAGAGGCCGGCATATCCGAGCCTTTGATAAGGGCGTTCGCCGGCAAAATGCCTATTCTCGGAGTATGCCTGGGGCACCAGGCGATAGGAGAGGTGTTCGGCGGGACGATAGTGAGGGCGGAGAGGCTGATGCACGGCAAGACATCCGTAATTCACCATGACGGCCGGGGGCTTTTTAAAGGCGTAAGGAATCCATTCGAGGCAACAAGATACCATTCATTGATCGTGGAGAGGAGTTCTTTGCCGGATTGCTTGGAGATAACGGCCGAGACCGAAGAGAAGGAGATCATGGGCCTGAAACATAAGGATCATCACCTATACGGAGTGCAGTTTCATCCGGAATCGATCCTGACCTCGGAAGGAAAGCCGATACTTAAGAATTTCCTGGAGTTATGATGATCGGGGAAGCCATAAAGAAATTATCAGGAAGGGCCGATCTCGACGGCGCCGAGATGCGGGCCGTATTCGGCGAAATAATGAGCGGTAAAGCCGGCAAAGAAGATGTGAAGACCTTCCTGTTATCCCTTAAGGCCAAGGGAGAGACCCCCGAGGAGATCGCCGCGGCCGCTATGATCATGAGAGAGAAGATGACAAAGGTCCCCGTCTCGAAGGAGGGGCTGATAGATACATGCGGGACAGGGGGCGCGGCCGTCAACGACATCAACGTATCGACGATATCGGCTATTGTCCTGGCCGGCTGCGGCGTAAAAGTGGCCAAGCACGGTAATGTCTCCTTTACGGGCAAATGCGGAAGCGCGGACATACTGCAGGCGCTCGGCGTGAATATTGATACCGGTCCCAAAAAAGTGGCGGAGCTTATAGATAAAGTGGGTATTGGATTTATATTCGCGAGGAACTTCCACCCCGCCATGAAGAACGTAGCCGAGATAAGGAAGGAGCTGAAGACGCGTACCATCTTCAATATACTCGGGCCGCTGTCCAATCCGGCGGGCGCCGGGATGCAGATGCTCGGGGTCTTCGCGCCGGCCCTGACAGAAGTAATGGCGGAAGCTCTAAATAAGCTTGGCTCGGAGCGTGCGTATGTCGTCCATGGCATGGAGGGGCTGGACGAAATATCTATAAAGGGCAAGACGAGGCTCTCGGAGCTTAAAGCCGGTAAAGTCACAACACGGGAAATAGAGCCGTCTGACTTTGGGGTAAAAGAAGGGGTCATTGAGGAGATAAGAGGCGGCGACAGAGAATATAATAAAAAGGCCGTGCTGGAGATCCTGGAGGCAAAAGACAGAGGCGCCAGGCGCGACATGGTCCTGATGAACGCCGGCGCGGCTTTACGCATGACCGGGAAAGCCAAAGATTTTAAAGAAGGGGTAAAATCGGCCGCCGAATGCATAGATTCGGGAAAGGCGCTCCGGACCCTTAAGAGACTGATAGATGAGAGTAACGGATGATCCTGACCGATATAGTGGAAGAGAAAAGAAAAGAGATAGAAAGATCTAAAAGTGATATTTCGCAGGAAGACCTGATCTCAAGGCTCGAAAGGGCCGAATCCGGCCGGAAACACCTCTTTAAAAATTCCATAAGCAAGCCGCATAAAGTCCATATCATCGCAGAGGTCAAAAAGGCCTCTCCGTCCGCCGGCGTCTTAAGGAAGAATTTCAAACCCCTGAAAATAGCATCGCTATATGAGACGAACGGCGCTTCCGCTATATCCGTGCTTACGGACAAAAAGTTCTTCCAGGGCTCGCTGTCGCATCTAAAAGAAATAAAAAAGAACGTCTCCGTGCCGGTCTTGAGAAAAGATTTCATTATAGACGAATATCAGATATATGAATCGATTTTAGCGGGCGCGGACGCGGCGCTTCTCATAGCGGACCTGCTTTCCGCGAAGGAGATCAGGAGGTTTCTGGAGGTCGGCAGAAGGTATTCCATGGATTTTCTCCTGGAAGTCCATACGGAAGAAGACGTAACGAAGGCGCTGGATTCCGGCTGCGGGATAATAGGCATAAATAACAGGGACCTGCACACCTTCAAGGTGGATATAAAGACTACGCCTCGACTGAAGAAGATGATACCGGAAGACAGGATAATAGTCTCCGAAAGCGGCATACACTCAAAGGAGGACATATCGTACCTGAGATCGTTCGGAGTGAATGCCGTGCTTATCGGCGAAGAACTGATGCGCAGCGGCGACATCGGCGCGAAGTTGCGGGAATTATTAGAGTAACAATGAAGGGACGTCCCTGACAAAGCTCCCAAGTGGCACGTCCCTAACCAGGCAGCGTATGGTGAAGATCAAGATATGCGGGATAACGAATATCGAGGACGCGCAGAGCGCGGTTGACTTCGGCGCCGATGCCGTCGGCTTTATATTCGCCGAGAGCCCCAGGAGGATAGAGCCGGATAGGGCGAGATTTGTGATAGAAGGCCTTAAGGGCGATGTCATGAAGGTGGGGGTATTCGTCAATGAAGGTCTGGAAAACATCAGGCGGATAGCCGGGACATGCGGCCTGGATGCCGTCCAGCTTCACGGCGATGAAAGCCCGGAATTATGTTCTCAATTGAGACAGTGGAAATTGATTAAAGCGATACGCGTTAAGGATGAGAAAAGCTTAGGTCAGATACCGGCTTACAAGGACGTCTTCGCCTGCCTTTTGGACACTTATTCTAAAGAGGCATACGGCGGTACGGGCGAGACGTTTGATTGGCGCCTTGCCGTTAAGGCAAAAAGTTTTGGCAGGCCTATAATCCTTTCCGGGGGGCTTAGTATTGATAATATAGAGGAAGCTATAATAGCCGTAAGGCCTTATGGAGTGGATATATCCAGCTCTATCGAGCAGAAGCCCGGAAAGAAGGATATAAGGCTTATGGAGCGCATGATCAAGTTGATTAACTCACTTGACACTTAATAAAAACTGTGATATAATATGCACTCTATTTATCTGATAATTAAGAAACGGCTGCCGCAGACAATTGACAAATAATGAGGGCCGGATGGATAAGCTAGAAATAATTAAAAAGCCAGTTATCTTTTTTATAATACCCCTTATTTTATTCTTTTTATTGCCCCTCCTCCACGGATGCTCACCGGTATCTGAAAGGCCGGCCATCAAAGTGGCCATATGGGGCGGCCCCGATGAGATAGAGATGATAAAGAGTATCGCGGGTGAGTGGGAGGCGGAGCATCCCGAAGCGACGGTAAGGATAGAACACACTCCCGCGGGCTCTTATACAAACAAGCTCCTGATAAGGATAGCCGGCGGGACGGCGCCGGACGTCATGTTTGTGGAATCCAACATCTTTGTCAACTTTTGGGCCATGGACGCCCTCCTGGACCTTAGGCCCTATATAGACAACGACGCGGATTTCGTCCTGGACGATTTCTTTCCCGAAATGATCGATAGATTCACCGTAGGAGGCAAGGTATACTGCGTACCCAGAGATACCGCCCCGTTCGCGTGCGTATATTATAACAAAAAGCTTTTTGACGAAGCCGGCGTCCCGTATCCTACGGACGACTGGAACTGGGACGATATGCTCGATAAAGCCAGGATGCTCACCAGGCGCGACGAAAGCGGCAGGGTGACGCAATACGGCTTTTACGGCTGGACATGGCAGAATTTCGTTTATTCGAACGGCGGCAGTATCGTGGATGACGTAGAAGACCCTAAAGAGTTCACTATGGACAGGAAAGAGGCTTTAGAGGGCCTGCAGTTTTACGCCG
>CAZYBX010000032.1:0-2352 GCA_964645565.1 uncultured Planctomycetia bacterium
AGCATCAGAGTATATACTTGATAATGAAAACCATTTCCAATAAGGAGCGGATATGCCCGCCAGGCACAGAGGAGGACATCATTGGTGGCACGGAAAGTTCATGGGGTGCGGCTACAGGATGACCGTGCCGAGAGAGGCCATATTGGATATCCTGAGCAAGACAAATAAGCACCTGAGCGCCGAGGATGTATATATGGCTGTCCATAAGGCTAACCCCAGCGTCGGGCTTACTACTGTGTACCGCACCCTGGAGTTATTGGCGCAAATGGGGCTCGTTTTCAGGTTCGATTTTGGCGACGGAAGGGCAAGATACGAACTTTCCGAAGGCCCTAAGGGCGCGAGGCATCACCACCATCTGGTCTGCACGAATTGCGGGAGGGTGGTGGATTACACGGATTTTATCGATGAAGAGGCGGAATTGCTGAACCAGACGGAAAAGGGCCTCTCTAAAAAATACAATTTTAATATCACGAATCACCTGATTCAGTTTTACGGATTATGTGAGGAATGCAGGCGGGCATAAAAAATTTTGAGGGTCAATGAAAATGATTATCATTAACATTAAATACGGAAGGAGGTGATTACGATGCCAGGCGGAGACGGAACGGGTCCCATGGGAACGGGGCCTATGACGGGACGGGCTGCCGGCTACTGCGCCGGTTACAACATGCCCGGTTACATGAATCCGACGCGCGGCGGTTTCGGCCGCGGACGGGGTCTTGGACGCGGCTGGGGGCGCGGTTTTGGACGCGGTCGCGGCCGGGGTCGAGGCTGGTTTGGCTTTGGGCCGGTATGGGGAGCGAACCCTTATGCTCAAGAGTTGGCTCCACAACAGGAAGCGGATATGCTCAAAGAACAAGCTAAGGCCATGCAAGAAGAGATCAAATGGATCAATGACCGCATAACCGACCTTGAGTCTTTTAAGGACAAGGCCAGGTGAACAGCGCCCAAAAGTCACAAGCGGAGTAAGTAAGGAAGAGCTCACTTACTTGCTCCCGGGCGCGCCGGATCGGAGGTAGGGATGAAAATAGCTATATCTACGGACGGGCGTTATGTGTCCGCTCATTTCGGGCGCTGCCCTTCCTTTACTATAGTGGAGGTAAAAAGCGGAAAAGAAATAAACAGGCAGGTGGTCGATAACCCGGGCCACCACCCCGGTTACCTGCCTGAATTTTTACGCGACAGGGGAGTCGATCACATCATAGCGGGAGGCATGGGACAAAGGGCCGCGGGTCTATTTGCCGAAGCCGGTATCGAGACCATAGTCGGCATAAGCGGGACTGTTGATGATGTAATCAATAGACTGCTCAAAGGGGATCTCGAAGGGGGAGATAGTCTGTGTAGCCCCGGTTCCGGCAAGGGTTATGGATTGGATAAGACCGAATGCGACCATTCGAAGGGCGGTGGTGGACGGAAAGACTAAGGGAGAAATAAACAGGATCCGGAGGTTATTAGAAGATGAAATATGTACCACAACTTACCGAAAAAGAGATAGAGGATAACCACAGGCTTTTTGTCGAGAGGATAGCGCTCTTTAAAGAGAACGGTTATGACCTGCCGAAAAACAGGAGTTTTTTGTCGGAAAAAGCGCTGCCGCTGGAAGGAAGTATATTGGAAATAGGCAGCGGGAGGGGGCATACTCTTCTCGCGCTCGCAAGAGCGGGCCATAGGATCGTATCCATAGATAATGACAAGGGATCGCTTAAGACGGCCGCCATGAACCTGGCTTACGAAAGACTGCTTTCTAACGTGACTTTTTTTGACATGGACGCAAGAGCCATGGATTTTGCCGACAGCGCGTTCGGCAATGTCATCGCCGTAAACTTTCTGCACCATGTCGATGAGATCGATAGGGTATTTGCGGAAATGGACAGGGTATTGCGCGCCGGAGGAAAGCTGGTCATCTCCGATTTCAGCAAAAAGGGAATGGATCTCATGAGCAGGCTCCATAAGAGAGATGGTCGTGAGCATGATGATAGCGGCCACGGCCAGGAATACTGCCGCTTGTATTTTGAAAAGTTGGGATATAAAATAGAGGTCTACGAGGAAGACATGTTGTGGGTCTTGGTCGCGAAAAAACCGGTATAACGGTACGTGCCGATGCATGTCCGGTCTTTCCCGTTGCACCGGCAAAAAGGCGAAAGCCGTATTCGCGGAGAAATATAAAAATATTTTTTTTCGTTAAAACAAGCGCGGTATTTGAGGTATAATGTTATATACATATGCCCCCAAGGGCACAAGGAGATATGGTCATGAAGTACATAGAAATAGAGGGGCTCGGCGTGACTTATGCCGAAATGCGTACAAAAGCCGCCCTGCGTAATCTAGACCTCACCGTTAATAAGGGGCATA
>CAZYBX010000032.1:2370-10995 GCA_964645565.1 uncultured Planctomycetia bacterium
CGGATTTCTGGGTCCCAACGGAGCGGGAAAAACCACCGCAATAAAGACGTTAATAGGCCTGATACCCAAATACAAAGGCTCTGTGCGCGTCATGGGCAGGCCCCCCGAAGACCTCTCCGTTAAACGTAAGATCGGTTATATGCCGGAGATCGCGAACTATTACTGGTATCTGACCGCGAGAGAACTCCTTCATATGTATGCGCAGATATTCGGCATCGAAAAACGAAAGGCCGAAGCCAGGGTAAAAGAGCTGCTCGACCTTACCGACCTTTCGGAGGCCGCCGACCGACTGCTGCAGACGTTCTCCAAAGGCATGATGCAGAAAGTAAGTTTTGCGCAAGCTCTTATAAATGAACCGGAATTGCTCATTCTGGATGAGCCGACAAGCGGGCTGGACCCTATTTCACGGATCAAGATGCGCGATGTCATCAAAAGACTGCGGGATAGCGGAAAGACGATATTCTTTTCGTCGCACGAGCTTTCCGAAGTGGAGATGATCTGCGATGAAGCGGCGATCATAAACGAAGGGGTATTGCTGAAGTCCGGGAAATTGAGCGAGCTGCTTGCGGCGAAAAGCGGATCGGTCACGCTCGAGAGGTATTTTATCGATATTATAGGAGGGAAGCCATGAGGCCGGTATGGATCCTCGCAAAACACACGATCAAGGGATTAATAAGGAAGAAGGACTTTTACGTTTTTTTATTGATGCTATTGACGCTGCTCGGGTTTCTGGCCTCGGAAAATTTTTTCGGAATACAGAACATATCCAGATATGTAAAGGATATCGGGTATTTTTGCCTGTGGCTGTTTTCATTTATCATAGCCGTCACGTTTTCCGCGAAGCAGCTGCCGGAGGAGTTTGAAGCGCGGACCGTATTCCCCTTACTGGCGAAGCCGGTAAGCAGAATGCACCTGCTGGCAGGAAGGTTTTTAGGTTCCGTATTGGCTTCTTCAGCCGCATTTACCGTGTTCTATATCATATACATCTTCATAGCGTCGTTCAAAGGAGAAGCGATCGCGCCGCCTCTGCTGATACAGGGTTACGTGCTCGGGATATGCTTCTTGAGCCTCGCGTGCTCTATGTCTATATGGCTATCTCTGATCTTTACCTATTCGGCCGCGGTCACGTTTTCCTTCATCATATATTTTGCCGTGATGTGGTTTATTGACGGAGTGCGCATCATGGCTATCGCTTCCCGCGGGGCCGCGTCGCTGCTTTTGAACGCGGTGTATTATATCATACCCCATTTTGAATTTTACGATCTGCGCATCCGCATCGCCCATTCCTGGGAGCCTTTGCCGCCGTGGGCGTTTTTTGCCATAATAGCTTATACGGTGATATACGTCACTATGCTTCTTTCAATCAGTTACGGAAGTCTGAAGAAAAAGGTGTTTTAACCGCATATGGCTAAAGACAATCCCGCTATATACCTGATTAACGCTTTGTTGATCATATTGCTTTTGATGCTGACCCCGCAGATAGATAACTATAGCTATGTTTTCATGTCGGAAAAAGGCATGACCCGGAAAGACGTTCTTTATAGAGTGCTGGGCGAGGCAAGAAAGATATTTTCGATATCATCCACGATCACCGCCGATGTGTATTTTCACGGCGGATTTTACCCTTCGGACTTTGAGCGCCTGCATATGATGGAGGAGATGGACGAGGGCCATTCTCACGAACATGAGCACGAACACGGCCATGCCCACATTTGCGACGCGCATTGCGAACATGCCGGACACGGCGAACACGGTAGAAAAACCGACGCCGTCAGCTCCGTCCCACGCTCGAACCCGCTTCTGCGCCTGGGGGATATGATCCATATCGCCAAACATATCCATCTCCAGGGAGAAGAGGAGAAGGAGATGCTTCCGTGGCTTTATTATGCGGTCCGGCTGGACCCGCATAACATCAACGCGTATGTCGTAGGCGGATACTGGCTGGGCAGAAGGCTCGACATGGAGGAGGAGGCGTTGAAATTCCTGCAGGAAGGCCTTAGGAATAATCCGGATTCCTGGGAGATATATAACGAAATAGGGATGCTCCGCTTCAGCACGCGAAAGGATTACGAAGAAGCTTTGAGATATTTTCAAAAAGCAAAAGAATTTATGGGTCCTCAGGGCGCCGATGATTACGATAAAAGCCGTATATACGCCTTTATAGCCGGCTGTTACGATAAACTTGGCCAGAAAGAAAAGGCGGAGGAGTTTTTTAATTTTTCGAAAGAACTTTTTCCGGAAAGAAAATAGTTGATAATCCACCCAGGTATCACAGCCGCCTTTTTTCACCACAGCCTTAATAATGTCAATTTTAAGGCGCATTCGAAAGATCCCACGTAGCGTTTGTCCTTTCGGTATTCTCCGTTCTCGGAAACGTTGCCGCCGACGTTTATCCGCGCCCAGACGCCCATGGGGCTGGTGGAAGACACGGAACACCCAATAACTCGATAGATCTGGTGCCTTGTTGACAATACTTCTTTACGGAGTTATAATACATCAAACGAAAGAAGGAGAGTCTTATGACAAAGAAAAAAATACAAGAAAAAGATGCGTCCACCACAAGGACTTTCTTCGCTATTTTTATCCCGTTTGTCGCCGCGGTCGGAATACTTCTTCTGATGTTCTATTTCGGCGACCGCAGGGAAGAGCTGAGGGGCATAGCCGCCGACGAGGTCCGGATAATGGATCTGCAGAAAAGCGTCATATCAAAAGATTTCGAATCTGTGCTGTCCGACCTTCTCTATTTTTCGGGCTCATACGAATTGCAGGGTTTTTTGGAAGGGACATATTCACGGGAGCTGGTGGCGCTGGACTTCGCGTCGTTCATGAAGAGAAAAGGCATGTATGACAGCATATCTTTCCTGGATAATGGCGGCAGGGAGATAGTGAGAGTGGACACCGGAAAGGCGAGGCCGCGCATCGTACCCGACGACGAACTCCGGGATAAAAACCGGAAAGACTATTTTAGCGAAATCATCCCGTTGAGCCGGGAGGAGATCTTCGTGTCGCCGTTCGAACTGGACAGGGAGGGCGCGGGCGACGAAGGACCGGCGAAGCCGGTTATACGCTTCGGCACGCCCGTATTCGATAGGAATAACAACAGGCAGGGGGCGCTTCTTTTTAATTACCTCGGAACCGGCCTGATAGAGGGTTTTAAAAAGATCGGTGCGGACAGCGCGGGAGAGGTCTTGCTTTTGGACAGCGACGGATATTGGCTTATCTCTCCGCGGCGGGAAGACGAATGGGCTGCGCGCGAAGGCGATAGCGATAAGGCATTCGGCAATGAGTATCCTAAGGTCTGGCGCCGGATGGCCTCCGAGGAATCAGGACAGTTTTATGGGGCCGGAGGGCTTTTCACTTATTCTACAGTATATCCTTTAATGGGGGCGCTCGGCGTGAGATCGGGGCTGAGGGATTTCTCTGAAGAGACGCCTGAATGGCTGGGCGCTAAAGAATATGCATGGAAGATAGTATCCATTGTGCCTAAAGATGTGCTCAGCGCCTCGGCAGGTAAGGCCTCAAAAAGATATATTTTATTGTTCGCCGTCATAATCATATTTTCGGGAGTTTCGCTGTTTTTATTTAACCTCAGGCATCCTGTTCACATCACGGTCGATTGAAAAAAAGGGGACAGGCTACTTTTTTGTAGCATTATAGTATGTTCAAAAAAGTAGCCTGTCCCCTTTTTTTTATTTTGTCCCCATTTTCATTTTTATAGCTATTTATACTCTTAAAAATAGGTGTCTGTCACCATATTGTTAATGTGAAAAAAGGTGGATTTTGGGACTTGATTTTTAGGTATACATTGAGTATACTTATATGGTTGAAGGGAAACTGGCTTTTTTTATTTACATGTTTGTTAACACCTTTTCAAAAGTATATCAATATAAAAAGGGGAAAAGGTTGGAGTCATGAGAACGCTTAGAATAAGAAAAGAATTATATCTGCTTATAATAGGCACGGCAATAGCGGCCTTTTTGCTTTTAAGCGGAGCCTCCCACGCCCAGGAGGTCCAAGCGCACTTCAGCGCGAATGTCCAAAGCGGGGTGGCGCCTCTTACCGTCTACTTTGTCAATGAGTCTTCAGGCGCTATCTCGAGGCGATTGTGGGACTTCGGAGACGGCGATACCTCTTCAAACGTAAATCCGAGCCATGTCTACAGGAGAGCAGGCAATTATACCGTAAGCTTGACCGTAAAAGGCGCAAACGGCGTCGATACCGAGATCAAAAGGCGTTACATTACGGTATCAGAGCCGGAGAGCCCTCCGCGAGCAGACTTCATCGCGAATGTCACTTCAGGCGCGCCGCCTCTTCATGTGAGCTTCGCGGATAGATCGAGCGGCAGCGTCACCTCAAGGGTCTGGCACTTCGGAGACGGAGACACAAGCAGCGAGATGAATCCCACGCATCAGTATTCCTACGAAGGTGTTTTTACCGTGACGCTCACCGCCATAGGACCGGGCGGCTCTGATTCCGCGATGAAGATAGACTATATCAGTATCTCTTCGGATCCGCTTGATGAGGCGACCGAGCCCGTAGACCCAATAAGCGGGGACGAGACACAGGCCACGACGGATGATTACCTCATAAACATACAGAAATTCCCGGATCCTGTCGTTACCGAGGTGGAAGCGCGCCTCTACGGCGGGACCGGCAGCCTGGACGATGAAGTGGATGACCCCAGCATAACAGAGGTCGGCGAGTTTCATCATATCGACATGGAGGGGATGCTTACCATCGGCAGACCGGGCGAGCCCATGCTCCCCATGAGAGGCGTAAGCATAGTTATCCCGGCGGGAAAAAATATAAGCAGCTGCCAGCTCATACTCGGCCAAAAGATCAGCATGACCGGAAAATACAAGGTGGAGCCGGCGCCGATGCCCGTGCCCTATAGTTTTGAGGGAACGATAGAAGACATCCCTCCCGACGAAGCGATATATTCCTCCGACAACCTCTACCCCCGGCACAAGGCATATAAAGTAAGCGTCCAGCAGATGTGCGGCTATACGATAGCGACCTTTAAAATCTGCCCCATGGAATATAAGCCCTTCAGCCAGGCGCTTTCATATTACAAAAGCGTCGCCCTCAAAGTCAATTTTGAAGAAGGCACGGAAGGACTTGAGTCCGGCTACAGGAACAGGCCCGCCGATATCTCCAGGGTGGCGAACATAGTCAGCAATCCGCAGGACATAGCAAGCTACGGAGTCCTGGCGAAAGAACTGGGGTACAAAGGAATAGGCGGCGCAGGCCAGCCGTGGCATCCGGTGGAAGGCGCTATAAACCTTGTAGATCCGAACGGATCCTACCAATATGTCATAATAACGAACGAGGAGCTGAAAGAGGCGAACGAACACGACAATGACCCGACTACATTCTCATTTATGGACCTCTGCCGGGAGAAGAACAAGCGCGGCATAACCACGAACATCGTAGCCAGAGAATGGATATGCGCCAACTATAACGGAAGAAATTGCGCCGACCAGATAAGAAACTTCATCCGGGACGCCTACAACAACTGGGAGACCGAATACATCCTGCTCGGTGGAGACGGAGGGGACAGCGGTAACTGCTCCACTTGCGGCGATCCGTCAGCCGGCGATGATGACCCCGGCGATCCGGAGGATATCATTCCGGCGGTAACGCTTTTTGATGATCCGGGCGGAGACAACCCTGCGCTCGGACAATACGAGGCGAATATCCCCTCGGACATATATTACTGCTGTCTTGACGGAAGCATGAATTCAAACGGAAATAAAGTTTACGGCGAAATCGATGACGGAAAGGATATCCCCGGAGGATCGGGGGACATAGACCTTCTGGCCGAGGTGTATATAGGGAGGGCGCCCGTTGCGACGCCCAGCGAGCTATCGAACTTTGTCAGAAAGACACTGATGTATAGACAGGGCCCCTGGTATGTCTCGAATACTTATATGGTCGGCGAGCATCTCGGTTTCGGAGGAGCCGCCGAATACGCGAAGGATTCAATGGAAGAGATAAGGCTGGGTTCCGACGCCCACGGATTTTTCACGAGAGGATTCGCCGAATTGTCGCATCTTCAGTTAAACACGCTTTATGACGCCGATGCGTGCGGAAACGGTAAGTGCAGCGGATGGGAAAAAAGAGAGCTGATGGATATAATGGACAGCGGTGTCCACATCATAAACCACCTCGGCCACGCGAATGTCAATTATGTCATGAAGATGATGAACAATGATGCCGATGCGCTGGTGAATTATAACGATCACTTCTTCGCGTATTCTCAAGGCTGCCTGCCGGGCGCCTTTGAAGGCGATTGTATCGCGGAGCACTTTGTCAAAAATCCGACGGGCGCCTTCGCCGTCATTATGAACTCAAGATACGGCTGGGGTATGAGCGATTCGACCGCGGGACCTTCCCAATACTTCGCGAGGGAATTCTGGGACGCGGTCTTCGGAGAATATAAATATAGATTAGGACAGGCCAATCAGGATTCTAAAGAGGACAATCTATGGAACGTGTATGACGAGTGCCACAGGTGGTGTTATCTCGAACTGAACCTATTCGGAGACCCGGAGCTTGTCTTCAAATTCGACACGAAAGACGGCTCTGTGCGCTTCGACAGAAGGCTCTATCAGCCCAACGCCGACGCCGAGATATTCCTGATGGATTCGGACCTTGAGGACGCCGACACTGTCCCCGTCTATGTCACGAGCAGGCTCGAGCCTACTCCCGAAATCATAAACCTGCCCAAGAATGACTCAGGCTTAGGCATATTCGAAGGATCGATCCAGATAAGAGAGGCCCCGGACGGCGTTCCTATCAGGGGCGACGGCATAATCCAGGTAACCGCCGACGACATAATCACGGTCACCTACGCCGAAGACGATCCGCTGGAACTGAACACGGACAACGCGAGGATCGACGGAATACCGCCCAAAATAGTAGAGCCGCCCAAACAGGACGCTGAGCTCGTACACATAGAATATGGCGGAGGCCTCGTGGTGCCGGTGGTCTGGAAGACGGACGAAGAGGCGTGCGCGGTCGTCTATTACGGGACCAATCCGGATGAGCCGTTCAGGCACGCGACCAGGGGCTCATGCTCCGGAAAGGAACAGACTGTAGTCTTAAGAGGATTAGAAACGGATACTACCTGGTACTATTATATAGAATCGCGCGACGTCGCGGGTAATATCGCTGTAGACGACAATAACGGCGAATTTTATAGTTTTATCTACTTTGGCCCTGAGCTATCAGTGTCTCCTACAAGCCTGAGCTTTGAGGTCTTTGAGGGGCAGACCTTTTCGCCCACGCCGCAGACTATCACCGTAGTGGATACTTCCGAAAACCCCGACGCCCTTGACCTGAATTTCATGATATCCCAGTTCGTGCAGCCCTGGTATAGAGAGGATGCTACGGATGACACGGGCATCGTCTCTATTTCCATGTCAAATGCCTACGGCAGCGCGGGCCGTGGCGAAGGCACGGATATAGACATTGCCCCGGACCCGCCGTTTTCGATAAAACCAGGCATTTACAAAGAGACTCTCGAATTCCGAAGCACGGGCGGGACCGAGCACGTCGAAGTAATAACTACCGTCAAAGAAGCCCCCGCGGTCAGTTTTACGGACTACAAGATAATAGACGTCTGGACGCCCGATAATCAGGCCGATAACGTAAACGGCGACGGCGTATTCTCGCCCGGCGAACAAATAGACCTGGAGATAGAGCTCACAAGCTCCGGAACCGGAACTGCTTTTGGCGTAACCGGCACGATATCCGTCGTCAGGGAGCGATGCTACTATCCCGAGGAGCGGGAGCCGGACGGGAGCCATTCCGAGCCCTGGACCGCATGGATACCTTTGGATGCGGAACCCGGCACATATATCTCGGTATCAGGCTCGCCTTCATGGGGCGATCTGGCGGAGGGCGAAAGCGGCGCGGGGAGTTTCGGCGTCTCGGCCCGAAGCGATGCCCCCTTAAATGTAGAGGTGACGCTCGAGATCCATATAACGGCTTTGAACGCGCCGGACGGAAAGGGATGGACAGATACTTATTATATAGTGTTAGGCGAGAAAGAGTGGGTCAACGGCACCGTGGTTCCGGAGGATAGATATTTAGTAGGCGACTGTAAAACAAATGCGCTTAGAGACTGCATGCAAATCGCGACAGACAGCGCCGGACGTATTTATATGGTCTGGCAGGATGATCGCGCCCATCCGGATCGTGGAACGCTTGACTTTTTCGCTCAGGATGAGGAGTACAATTGCGTATATTACAACTACTCAGACGATGGCGGCAAGACATGGCAGGAGGAAGATATATTCCTTGGCGAAGGACATTGGCCTCAAGTCGTGATCGACGGGGACAATATATATGTCATATGGGAAGATATCTATGATCTGGAGGCGGAGGGCTTTCATCATGAGGGAGAAGGATCGATTAATTTTGCTTGCATAGCCGGTGACTCCGCGGGCTCCGCTCCGCTAACGCTTGGAAACGGGAAAAGCGTCTCGGTCAACAACGACGGAAGCGTTATCGTCGTTACCTGGACAAGCGATCAAGGCAATCCCAATAATCCTGATATTGTATATACTATGACCTCAACTGACGGCGGAAAGACATGGGGGCCTGCGCAGCAGGTCGCCG
>CAZYBX010000033.1:0-10834 GCA_964645565.1 uncultured Planctomycetia bacterium
CCTGTCTCCCATTCGGCGCTCACGCTTCCGGCTTTGTGGAAGAGGATGTCTTTGAGCTCCAATAGGGCGCTGAACTCCTCGTCTGAAAGAGACGGGAACTCGTCTCTGTGGACCTCATCGAGCGACTCCATGATGGTCTTTATCGTGGCGGTGCTATATCCTTTTCGCGTGAGGTCCGCGACGGCCTTTGTTTCCAGTCGCGCGAGCGCGCTCAATACTTGCTTGAGGACATTGACTTTTTCCGCTTCCTGCGAATAAGGTTCTATGCCCAATATCTCCGCGGCAGCGTTAAGGGCACTACCGATCTCCGCTATGGCGCCGGTTACAAGGTCTCTACCGGTATTATCCGGCGATGTATTTGAGGTGCCTTCGTTGGCGTATATGGACGCGAAGGCGGATTTATATAGCGCATCCGTAAGAACGTCATCGCTTGAATCTTCGGCCAGAAGGATGAGGCTGCCGCCCAGTATGAGGCTTTCGGGACCGGCGGCATCTTCATATTTCCTTCCGAGCCCGTCCGCGATCTTTTTCAAAAACTCCCGGGATATGCCCTGCTTCAGAATGCGCACCTCGCCGTGCATCAGAGGTGAATCCAGAGCGCAAGAAGCACGTGTTATTCTCCATATGGATTCCAGCCCGCCGGCTACTTCTTTGCTTATAATATCAAGTAATGGCCTTACATGGTCAGCCGTGAAGTCATATGCCTCAAGAAGCAGGAAGGTTCCCTGTCCGGTTAAATTAAACTGATTGGAAATCTCCAAAAGAAGTAGGTAAATTTGTTCTCTTGTAAGGCCATCAGGCCGGAGTGTTATAAGGCGGTCAACGGCGTTTTTTGTCTTTTCAAGTTCGTCAGCACTCGCAAGCTGCAAAACTGAGGGCGAGCTCTGCAGCATGGTCCGCCGGAATACTTCGCCCTTGAGCCAAGGGGTATCTGCCGGCAGCGTACCGCAAAGCTCTATGAGCTTGGCTTTTCTTTCGGAATAACCGGCATTAGGATTTCTGGCGACCCAGCTATTGTAGGAGTCGGTGATGCTGTTTGTCCTGTCGATAGGCTCCGTACAGTCGCCTAAGATATTGTCGACTTCATTCTGTGTCTGCTGCATTATTTCCCCGGCCTGCGCGTTTCCGGGGATGGCAGCCTTTCTTAATACATGGAATATCAGTGAAGCGTTGTCTGCGTCGGGATGCTTTATCGCAACAATGTGCGTGGAGCCGTCCGTAGAGGTGAAGTGTACGGCCTCTCCCACCCATTGCGGCGCGCCGACAGCGATAGTATTATTATTTCCTATATTGAACTCCGTAGGCGGTATGTCGTATAGCGTGAGAAGGGCTTCGTCTCTCGCATCAATCGTATCAAAGGAGGCTGCCGCGTAGTCATGGACGATGACCGACCTCTTATCGGCTGAATATTCATATTCGTCATGGCCGTTCACCCTGTAAGTGAGTCTTCCCGCGATATTTTCGCAGATAGCCGCGTCGGGTGAAGCCAGCCTCTGCATGTAATCATCAAGTGTTATTATGTTCAATCCGTTGTAGAATTCTATGAAGTAGCCGAGGAGTTGATCAAACTTCGCCGCATTGTTTTGACGTATGCGCGCCCTGAGCTCGTAGATATGCGGCGCATTCTCGAGATTAAAGTGTTCCTGGCCGAGCGTCCACGCCCTTGCGATCGTATCAGCGGCGGATATCGCGCAGAATGTAGGGTCTATGGATAAGTACGGCGTGATATCTTCTATCGTGACGGCGGCAAGGTTGTTATAAGACCTTACAATTTCATCGATGTTGCCGGTCTCCGCTTTATGCATGATGAATTCGCTCATTATGTCAATAAGAGCGAGAAATAGCAGTTTCTTGCGCGGGTCGGCCATTCTCGTTACATCAAAACCGGGTATCTCATAATAAGGATTGCTCGCCCATTCGGGCTCGGTAAAGAGGACATCGTTCCAATCGGCATCCCAGTTTTTGGAATTCCATCTATCAAGAACGGCTTTATTGTGGAACTGCGCCATGTGGGCTATCTCGTGCGCGAGGACGATCCTGTTTACGACCTTCGATATCCCTTCGCTTCCCACATCCTCTAATAAGGCGTGGATATCGACCGTCAATCCCCGAGCTATCCCGAGCGGATTAAAGTCCTCATCCGTGAGTTGCTCTTCTGCCCTTGCGCTAGGCTCGTCGTAATAATATGAGCAGGCAACGGGGGTTTTTTGTTCCGAGTTGAATATGATCTTGGGCGTATCGAAGAAGAGGCCTACGCTTCGGATATCCTCCTGCGCGGTTTCCAGCGCTCTTTTGATCTCATCGCTTATATTCAGGGAATCGGCGAGTAATCTCCTTAGAGCGTTCCTGTTCGTCAGCCGGTCTCTCAATGCCGTGATCGAATCGGGGTCGAGGTCGAAGACCGCGCCTTCGAGCGCCTCTTCGCCCCAGCTCTTTAAGAGGCCCGCGAGATTGTCCTCGCACCAGCTCGCGAAGGATACGCTGAGCGTTCCCAGATTATATTTCGCGAGGAACCCGTCCACCTCTTTCATTCCGTTCGCCTGCTCGAGGGTTTCGTATATGGCCGGATTGAAGCCTCCCGCCTCGAGTCTCTCATAGAACCTCAAGAGATACTGCTGGACATCGAACATGCCGCGGAACGCGTCTTCCACCGGATAGCGCGGCGCGATGAATGTCTCGCTTTCACCGTCCCATATGTTCGGATTCTGCAAGTCGGTGATCAGATCCCCGAGCGCTTCAATAATAGTGGTCCTGACCGGCAGGAGTATGACTTCGGCGCTGATGGCTGAGCAATACAGGACATCATACATCACGCCGTCATGTTCTATAGGTGCGCCTTTAAGACTCCATATCTCCACCACCTGAGGCGTCCCGGAAATGTATATTGTAACGCTTTTCTTCTTTAATATGAGTCCGTTCCAGCCCGTTACAGGCACGCCGCCCGCCTGGGTTATGTCCAATGCGCGCTCGTCGCTATAGCCCATGCGGGGCGTGAATTCCGGATCATGCAGTTCATATATTAAGGAGGGCGTATTGTAGCGGTGTTCGTTATAGGTATTGGCTGCGGCCTCCGGCCATATCTCTTTGTCCGCTGTGAGATTCCACTCAAGCGCCTCTATAAAGGCGGCTTCAGTCCTCAGATCGGTCAGATATGACGAATGAGATACCTCGTGGAGCAGGACCTCTCCATATTTTGCCGCGTCCACAAGCTCGATCGCGCCGTCTTCATTCACATAAATGACGAATACAGCCTCTTCAAGCATTCCCCTATTGAGCGTGACGGTATCCACGCCCGGATATATATCTTCAACGCTGCCGGCCCTGCCTTCGTAATAATCCGCGTAGTATCGCGTACCATCTATGGTGAGGTTGCGAACAACCGTCCTGCCTGCCGCGTCCTCGGCCGTTTCGCCGCTGACTGTAAGGCTCTCTTCCGGCATAAAATAATCGCTTTCGCAATTTATGACCACTATTCCGCCCGGCAGATGTAAACCCGGAGCAGACGCATGAGCGCCGTTATCAAATCTGTCGAAGAATATCCGGCCAACGCGGAAGAATGTCCAACTCGAGAATTTAGACACATCGAACGCTTTTAAGGCTTCCTCAGCCGCAGCCCTTAAAGCGGGCTGAGTCGCCGCATATTCATCCGACGAAATAAAGTCTATGAGCGCATCCGCGGCTTCTTTTGTGCCGATTTCGGCAAGGGCCACGGCGCATGCCGTTCTCACTTCTTCGGAAGAATCTCCAAGGTTGTTCCTCAGCTCATTTAGCGCCGCCCTGCCGCCGGCCTTGCCCAAAAGTCCTGCCGCAGCCGCCCTTTCTGAAGGTGATATATCACCCGTGCCGTTAAGTTGATCAACCAACATCGCTACGGCATCCCCGATATTTTCGCCGCCGAAGACATGCCAGTAATAAGTCGGGAAGCCGGCCTCGACAGTCAATGTGGTCTCCATGTCGGTGAATAAACCGGGGATATCGAATATCTCCTTCACTCTCTGCTCTAATCCATACCGCTCGATCGTGATATAAGGCCCGGTTTGTGCCAGGCGGAAGGTATATACGCTGGAATCATGCGGGACCACGAAGACTTCTCCCGGCCTTATATCCTCGGCCCATGCCGTCCCGTTTTTATCCACTATATTAAAGGCTCCGGGCGTGCCTACGGCCTCAACGATATCTAAGCCTTCCACTATCACATCACCCGAGCCGTTTACAAAGTCGACTCCGTTAAAGATCGTATTCGGTCTGGCCATGACATGCTCCTGGAGCCTCTTGGCCTGGAAGACGCGCAGGACTCTCTGGATATATTCCTCATCCCACTTGCCGGATATGGGGAAGACTGTGACATCCAGGTCCACATCAGGAAAGTACTTTCCGGTTATGTAATCGAAGAAATACGCGCTGAACCCGGCATCAGTGGCGGCCGCGGCCGAACTCTTGTAAATCTGATATATCTCATTTATTGCTTTCTGAAGGTCTGTCCTCTCTGCGGCAGGCGTATTTCTTATCTCTGTAAGCGATAATTCGTTCACATCGGTCTCAAATACGCTCTCGTAAGCGGCCCTGAGCTTCGCCATTCCCGCCGCATATTCCGCGGCCAGCGTTTTTTCTATAGGCGACCTCTGGCTGCCCTGCTTTAAAAACGCGAGGAGCCCGCCGCCCGCGACGCCTTTCATGCGGAGATTGAACAACACATCGTTCATGAACTTTTCCCGCGCCTCCGCGCCTTCCATCTGCGCCGCCTCCGGTTCGGCCTCGCCTTCTCTCAATATGTAGCTCGTGTAATAGAGGCAGGCGTCCCTGAAATTCGATTGGACAATAAGCTCTTCTTCTTCGGATAAGCCGAGGAGCTCTCCGGTCATCTTGTCGATCGTCTGGCCGAAATAACCGGACGGGAAGCCGATCTCGTCATCCAGGAACTTTTTCGGCGTGCTTACCATGTTGCTGTCTCGCGGCACGTTCATTATGTAACTCGCCGCCAGAATATTCAATCCCTGCTCATGGACGTTGCCGCTTATGATGGTCTGATATGAATCGCGCCAGTCAAGCGGCACCAGCCCGTTTTCAGCCACGGGCAGGATAAAGCCGGCCTCGGCCAGCCGGAAAAGCGTCCAGCTTAATACTATATAATTGGAAGGCATCGTCCTTAGGGCGATCTCCCCGTTCTCTATGCCGGTCTTTGTGACCTCATTATTCGTCTGCACTGTCTGCAGGTATAAGAGCATCTCTTTCAATCCTTCAAGGTTATCATATCCCGGCCTTGCCATGTAGATCTCCATGCCTACCGTAGGCAACGCCTCCGTTATATGCCCGGCGAGCCTTATGGCCGGTATTACGTAATCCTCTATATACGAGCGCACGATATTCTGAATTTCGGCGAGCGGCCTACCGGGATTATTTATGAGCTCTTCCCTCGCCTTCATGAACGCCTCTATCTTTATCAGCTGCTGCTCGCCGAGGTCGAATACGCCGTCAAGCTCGAATCCGTTGTAGACATTATTTGTCACGGTGAGCTCATCTGATGTGATGCCGAGCTTATCAAGCCCTAAAAATTCCGTGAGTCCCGGCGTAACCCTGCTCATCTTGGTAAAGAGCACTTCCCTGGCTATATCCCTTATGAATTCGTCGGGCTCGTTCGCGGGGTCGAGCAGCCATTCCAATCCGGCTATAGCCTCCGCGTTATTGGGGGCGACCTCGCCCAAAGCCCGGATCGCGTCGAGCTGGACATGATTGGCGCCCGGGGCGGTAAGATATATCAATCTTTCCACTATATCGTCCCTTGCCGCGGCAGGGCCTATTTTGACTAAGGAGTCGATCGCGTGCCTTATATGATAACTATCCATCTCATAAGTATGGTCGTAATTGGTCATCACCCATACTAATATATCTAACACTCTGGTCGTGGCAACGCCGACAGTACCTAAGGCTCTGGTCAGCACGTGCTGCGGGCCGAGATCAGCCTCTGTTTCAAGCCTTTCCGCCAATCTATTAGCTATATCCTCATTGCCCTTGCCCAGCTCGGCTATGGCCTTGATCATATCACCTCTTCCCTCGCTTCCGATCTTATTCTGGTCAAATACTTCAAATAACGCGTCTATGACACGGGGTTCGGATGAGCCTATCAAAGTCAATGCCTTCGCTATCCTATCTGCAAACCAGTTCATCTTTTTAAGGGCTTCCAATAACGCGCCGATTACGTCTACATCATCTATCCCCGGGGAACCTATTTTGCCCAGGGCTATTATGGCGCATATATCTTCGGGATCGTTGTTCACGGCATCAGTCAGGGCCTTCAAAACCACGTAGTCAGCGTACCCTATGTTGCCCAGCGCCCTGGCCGCTTCTTCTCTTATGTCCTCATTGAGTTCTCTGGAACGATCGAGCTTTTTTACCAGCAGGTCAAGAACGTCCCTTCTGGCGGAACCTATCGCGCCTAATGCTTTGACAGCGTTCTTGGTCGCCGCTTCATCATAGTTCATCTCAATGACCGTTATCAAAACGTTCAAAACGTCCAGGCCACCGATACCCGGAGAGCCTATCCGGCCTATGATCTCAAACACTTCCGGCTCGGGATCGAATTTCGGATCGTCAGGATCGATCTTAGAGATGAGAGCGTCCACCAACTCGTAGTCCGCGATATGTATGTGGTTCAGGACTTTAAGCGCGTCGTCGCGTACGAACTCGTCGGGTTCGTTGGTTATGTCTATCCTCAATATCATCGCGTCCACGACCGCTTTCATCACTTCATAGTCCCTATAGCCGGCCGGGCGCTCTTTCCACTCGTCATCTATCGTCTCATCATAGAGCTCCGCAAGTTCCTCACAGGCCTGGCGCCTATTCCAGAGATCTCTGCTCTTCGACTCGCTTATAAGCCGGGCTATGGACGAACGGCGCGAGGTAAGCGTCTTGAATCTCGCGATGTTGAACGGGATATTACCTTTAGAGAGCTCTATAAGGATATCGTATATCCTCTCATAATAGTCCGCCAATAATTCGTCGGCCGGAATAATATAATATCCTTCGCTTTCGCTTTTAACGACTTTGAGCCGGAATTTATCAAATGCGGGCAATATGAATGAGTCATCATTCACGGCCACATTTTCTACGATCGCGGCCTGCGTATCCCAATCGATCAGGGTAACCGTGCCGTCTTCGTTATCCTGTATGCCTATCCAGTACACCTCTTCCTTAAGCTCGGCCGTATCCTCAAAGAAGGCTTCGAGCTCCGACTCCGCCGGCTCGCGGTCCGAGGGAGTGTACTGAAAATTCTGCGCCAGTGAGTCTATGTATGCCTTGTCTTCTTTATATATAGTGAGCGCCGCGCTGTGAATCGTCTCATGCATAAGCGTAGCGTATACCGCGTCGGCCAGAAGAAGCGATACGTTTTCTTCGTCGTCTATGTATACTATGTAATCCATGCCGTCTATCCTGATGGCGCCGCCGTCCGCTTTCAGCCCCTCAGCGGCAAGAACATCATCCACATAGAGCTCGGATATCATCCTTGTGCCGTCCGGAGCCTCAGCTATCTCTCCCACAACTACAACCCTGTTATTATCCCTGTGCATACCAGCGTTTATCACTATTATCCCTCCAGGCGTATGGACGGCCTGTCTCCCCTGGTGCCAGCCGTCTTCGTAATTATCGAAGAACTCCTGGTCGGCTATAAAATAGGCATATTCGCAGAAATCGGACACGCTGATGGCGTTCAGGGCCAGCTCGGCGGACTTTCTCACGACGGAAATTTCCGATTCGCCGGAAGACATGAAGGCGATAATAGCCTCCGCGGCGTAGGAGGAGCCTATATGTTTAAGCGCGGCGCTGACGGCGCTGACAACGCTGAGGTCGACGTCAGGACCCGCGGTATAAAGGAATTCCATGAGCGCGTCCAGCGCGTCCTTCGTTCCTATGTCTCCCAGGCTCACAGCCGCGTCGGCTCTTTCGGAAGGACTTTTTGTCTTATTCAACAATGTCTGCTTCATGTCATAGACCGAGATTACGCCGGTCAGATAGCCGAAAAGATTTATCGCGTCCCCAAATATATCGGACAAGAGAGACAGCGTATCTTCGTCCATGCGCTCCACGTCGAAGTTTACGACGAACCTGTCCGCCTCCTCGAGAGCCTTTCTCGTCCCATAAGCCTGGCATCTCGTGAAATAACCGAATGTATAATCCTTGCCGGGTATCACGTAATCGCGAGCCGGGTTGTTCTCCGTTATAGTGGTATAGAACCCCGTATTCGGGCCTTCCTGGAAAAGGTTGAGAGATAGGTGCTGGAATCCGGGCCCCTCGCCGAAATATGTGGTCATGTGCGCTTTTTCTCTCATAAATAATCTCAAATTCTCCCACATCACCATTTCCGCGGACGTACTCTCCATATAGGGGAGTATGGCCGAATAGTCTCTGCCCTTAGACTTGGCGAGGAAGAGGAGCGCCGCGTAGACCGCGCCGGCGTCTTCCCTGTCTTTTCCAAGCAGCGCGAGGACGTCATCGAGCTCCTGTTCCGTCACCTCGCCGGTCTTCATAACGGATTCATAATTAAGCTTAAGGAGGCCTTTATCTATCACATACCTTGGATCCGGCGCCTGCATGCCCTCCGCGACGGTCTCCTTTGTCTTCAGCTTGCTCAACTCCACTCCCGGCTGGTTGAACGGGTTTATGCCCATGAGCCGCCCGAGTAACGCTACGGCGAATTCGAACGTATAGAAGAGCCCTCCGAGCGCCCATTCATCGGGTATCGTTATTTCGATGACGGGGTGGCCCGCGGCCTTCAGCTTATCCAGCTTTGCCTCAAGCTCCGTGTCGTGTTCGTTCTCGAGGTGGATATACAAAAACGCCATATCGTTATTCTCATAGGCCTCAAGATCGTCCGAGACCGGCTCGTCCGTCACGGGCAATATGCCTTTTCCCTCTTTGCCGAGCGATTCCGAGATAAGCTGTTCGAGCCACGGCCCGACATCCGAGAGTCTTTCTCTTGCGAGTATGTTTACTTTGTCATACCCATTCTCCAATAAGACCTTAAGCGTCGCCGCGAGCAGGCATGCGGGATTGTCCGCGGCCGTTATGTAATCCCTTAAAAGCGGGACCGTATTTTCTACAGTGGCATTCAAAAGCCTCTCTATGTCCACGCCCATAAGGGCCGCGCCTACGAGCATCTCGGTCGAAAGGCTGGACCATCTGCCTCCTACATCATACGTATCGCAGAACACTTTCCTGAAACCGTTCTCGTTCGCGTAATGATAGAGGTATGAATCCGGATTGGTCAACGCGACAAAATGGCTTCCGTCGCCGTTCAGCCGGTCAAAGAAATACGCCAGGTCATTGGCGGGTTCAGATGTCGTGCCTGATTTCGAAGAGCTGACGAATACGGTCTGCTCAAACTTGTCTCCGAGGGTGTCTTCTATCTCAGCTATCGCCCTGGGAGACGCGGTGTCATACACATGAACGTTAAGCCCGCTCTGTTGGAAGGCCGTTTTGTAGGCATACAAGCCCTTAGAGCTGCCTCCCATGCCGAATAAGACGATATCTGTGATGCCGTCCGCCTTAAGCCCTGCCACGAAAGCGTTTATTTCATCGACCATAACCTGCATCTCGAACGGCGCGCGGAGCCAGCCCAGCCGCTCTTCTTCCTTCTGCAGCTCCTCCCAGTAGCCCTGCCCGTTCCACAGGTCTTCTGTCATGCCTTCCATTAAAAAGAGCTTCATGTTTATCTCATTGTCGCTCTCCGGGGTCTGCCCGTATATCTTGACATCAACGCCCTCGCCGGCCTTTTCGTCGATAATACTTTGTATTTCGCTTTCGGCCAGGAGGCTGCAGACCAGTTCGTAAATGGAGAGGACGTAACGGTCCTCTTCCACAGTAAACCCTGCGGTGCCGAGATAGAGCGTCTTCTTTAAAGCGTCGGCGACTATACTGACCTGCGGGTCGTCTATATAATGGTCAAGCGCCATCGCTGCCCTGGCCCTTACTGCTATATCTTCTGATGTGTTTTCCATGACATTTATAAGTATCTCCGCGCTGGTTTCATCCCCTATCTCACCCAATGCCGTGCAGATGGCTTCCTTGACACGGAACGAAGTCTCTGACGCCAGCAAAGCGGTTAAAAGGAGAACGGGCTGGGCGCTTCCTATCTTGCCGAGGGAGCGTGCCGCCTCTTCCCTTATGTAGTCATACGGTTCGTTTTCGGACGCCATGATATCCATAAGCGCCGGCGCGGAATCGCTTAGTCCTATGTTGCCGAGCGCCTCTACCGCGGCCCGCCTTACGTAATCAAAAGGATAAGGCTGGTCCGTATCATTAAAATCGGTAAGCAGTTTAATAAGAGCCTCGGATGCCGCGGTCATGGCCGCGATATTTTCTCCGTAATCGAGCGTACCCAGCGAGACCACCGCCGAATGCTTTAAGGCTATTGTCTCGGGCTCTGCCGAAGCGAGGACATCACACAGGCCCTGCACGGCGCTCGCGTCGCCGAGTTCGCCTAAGGCTTTCTGCGCTGCTAGCTGTACCGCGGAAGAAGGATCTTCCAGGGCGGTCGTAAGAAGCGGTATGCATGAAGGAAGCGCTATCTTTCTCAGGCTCCCTATGACTATGAGTCTCACGCTTTCGTCCGCGTGTCCCGCATACTTAGCCAGCACCGTGACCGCGGTATCCGTAACCAGCAAGCCTAATCCAAAACATCCTGCCTTAATAATGGATATGTCTTCGGTTGCCTGCATTATCGCGTCCAGCCGGCCGGCAATAGTATCGGCCGGCAGAAGCTCAAGCTGGCCGATGATGAATATCTCAGCGGCCTCCTCTCCCTGGCTCAAGGCATCCTCGAGTTTTTGAGGTAAAAGGG
>CAZYBX010000034.1:0-7784 GCA_964645565.1 uncultured Planctomycetia bacterium
CCGCAGACGAAGAAAGATTCATAAGAGATAAGCACGCGAAGGACAAGCTCGCCGCGAATGCCGTACGATTTTGCCTGGAAAAGGCCCGCATCAGGCCGGAAGAAGTGGATATCGCGGCCTATCCCTGGTCCTTCGGCGCTTACATGCAAGGTCTTCCGAGATATGTCGCGAGATGCTGGCGGACGCGTCCGTCACGGGCGTTCAAGGCGGTCACAAAGACGCGCGAAGTTTATAGAAACGCGATCGGAAAGCTTGACAAGACGCTATTGAGCGCCGGGATAGACCCTAAAAAAGTAAAGAAGTATTACGTGGGGCATCACATAGCCCACGCCTCGAGCGCGTACCATCTTTCCGGGATGGATAGCTGCGCGATCATGAGCATAGACGGAGCGGGCGAGTTCACCTCGACCCTGTTTGCGGAAGGCAGAGGCGGGAAGATCACAAAAATAAAAGAGATCATATATCCCGATACTTTAGGCCTTTTCTATTCTACTATAACAGAATATCTGGGATTTGAGGTAAACGACGGCGAGTACAAAGTGATGGGGATGGCCCCTTACGGCGATCCCGGAAAAATAGACCTGTCGCACATAGTCAAGTATGATAAGAACACCTTCCGGACAAATGACGACTATGTCTGGGTGACGAGATCCCGCAGGCATGACAAAAACAAGGTCTATTCAAAGAAGATGGTCAAGGAATGGGGTCTTCCCAGGGAAGGGGACGCCCTCTCCGAGCCGTATATACACATAGCCGCCGCCGCTCAGAAGAAGCTCGAAGACGTCACCATAGCCCTGATGGAAAACTATCTCGGAAGTATCCTTCGCTCCTCCGGCGGAAACCTTTGCTTTGCCGGAGGCGTGGCCCTGAACGTCAAGCTCAACAAGCGCATACTCGAACACCCCTTGGTAAAAAGACTCTTTGTGCAGCCGGCGTCAAATGATTCCGGTACGGCCTTGGGCGCCGCCACATACGCGGCTTCTCTGATGGGGGAAAGGATATCTCCCATGTCCCATGCTTATCTCGGACCGGAATATACGAACGATGAGATAAAGACCGCCCTTGACAGATACAGGATACCGTACGCATTCCATAAAGATATCGTAGAGACCGTCGCGGACCTCCTCGCGAAGGGCGAGATAGTCGCATGGTTCCAGGGGGCGATGGAATACGGACCCAGGTCATTAGGCAACCGCTCCATACTCGCCAGCCCTGCCGTCAAAGGGATCAGCGACGAGATCAACGCGAGGATCAAGTTCAGAGAGAGATGGCGCCCGTTCTGTCCGTCGATACTCAGTGAATACGCCCATGACATACTCGGCACGGACCACCCGTCTCCTTACATGACCTTCAGCTTCAATGTAAGCGACGGCTGGAAGGAGAAGATAAGCGAAATAGTCCACGTGGACGGTTCTGCGCGACCGCAGATAGTGGACGAAAAGAGCAATCCCAGATTTTATTCCTTATTGAAAAGTTTCAATAATAAGACAGGTCTTCCCGCGCTGATAAATACTTCGCTGAACAGGCGCGGAGAGCCTGTGGTGTGCTCCCCGAAGGACGCGATCAACATGTTTTACGGAAGCGGGCTGGATTATATGGTGCTGGGGGATTACTTAATAAAAAAATAGGAATATTATACTATGATAATCTTAGGAATAGGGACACCGATGGTGCATGACCCGTCAGCCGCGATCCTTGTGGACGGCAGGCTGGTAGCGGCCTGCGACGAGGAGAGGTTTATCAGAAAGAAACACGCCATGGGCTATCTGCCCATTAATGCCGTCGGATTTTGTATGAAAAAAGCCGGAGTAAGGCCCGAAGATATCGACGCCGTCGCATACCCGTGGTCGCATGATATATATAGGAAGCAGAAGTATGAATTTTTTCTCAGGTCATTTCTGCCGAGGACATCCCACGCCTTCAAGGCATTTACAAGGCAGAGGGCAAGGTTGAAAGCTAAAGACGAGAAGTACGATAAGATCCTCGAAGGCTCTTTAATACCTAAATCCGTGAAGAAATATTATGTAGAGCATCACATAGCCCACGCCTCGAGCGCGTACCATCTTTCCGGGATGGATAGCTGCGCGATCATGAGCATAGACGGAGCGGGCGAGTTCACCTCGACCCTGTTTGCGGAAGGCAGAGGCGGGAAGATCACAAAAATAAAAGAGATCATATATCCCGATACTTTAGGCCTTTTCTATTCTACTATAACAGAATATCTGGGATTTGAGGTAAACGACGGCGAGTACAAAGTGATGGGGATGGCCCCTTACGGCGATCCCGGAAAAATAGACCTGTCGCACATAGTCAAGTATGATAAGAACACCTTCCGGACAAATGACGACTATGTCTGGGTGACGAGATCCCGCAGGCATGACAAAAACAAGGTCTATTCAAAGAAGATGGTCAAGGAATGGGGTCTTCCCAGGGAAGGGGACGCCCTCTCCGAGCCGTATATACACATAGCCGCCGCCGCTCAGAAGAAGCTCGAAGACGTCACCATAGCCCTGATGGAAAACTATCTCGGAAGTATCCTTCGCTCCTCCGGCGGAAACCTTTGCTTTGCCGGAGGCGTGGCCCTGAACGTCAAGCTCAACAAGCGCATACTCGAACACCCCTTGGTAAAAAGACTCTTTGTGCAGCCGGCGTCAAATGATTCCGGTACGGCCTTGGGCGCCGCCACATACGCGGCTTCTCTGATGGGGGAAAGGATATCTCCCATGTCCCATGCTTATCTCGGACCGGAATATACGAACGATGAGATAAAGACCGCCCTTGACAGATACAGGATACCGTACGCATTCCATAAAGATATCGTAGAGACCGTCGCGGACCTCCTCGCGAAGGGCGAGATAGTCGCATGGTTCCAGGGGGCGATGGAATACGGACCCAGGTCATTAGGCAACCGCTCCATACTCGCCAGCCCTGCCGTCAAAGGGATCAGCGACGAGATCAACGCGAGGATCAAGTTCAGAGAGAGATGGCGCCCGTTCTGTCCGTCGATACTCAGTGAATACGCCCATGACATACTCGGCACGGACCACCCGTCTCCTTACATGACCTTCAGCTTTACGGTCAGGGACAAATGGCGCGCAAAGATGCCGGAAGCGGTCCACGTGGACGGTTCGGCAAGGCCGCAGATAGTGGACGGGAAGGCCAACCCGGAGTATCACCGCCTCCTGAAAACGTTTTACAAAAAGACAGAGATCCCGGTCATAATAAACACGTCTTTAAACAGGCGCGGGGAGCCTATAGTATGTTCGCCGGAAAACGCGCTCGAGATGTTCTATAATTGCGGCCTGCGATACATGGCAATAGGGGATTTTTTGATAGACAAAAGCAGGACAAGACATTAATATAATGACAAAGCTGGAGGTGTGATGAGCAAAAAGGCGCCGTTATCTATAGTGGTCATCACGAAGAACGAATCAGAGAGGCTGGAGGATTGTCTTAAGAGCGCCTCGTGGGCCAACGATGTCGTAGTGCTGGATGATTTCAGCGTCGACAATACCGCCAAGATCGCCAAGATGTTCACGGAAAGGGTCTATGAAAGAAGGATGGATGTAGAAGGCCGGCACAGGAACTACGCATATTCCCTTGCCAAAAACGAATGGGTGTTCAGCCTGGATGCCGATGAAAGGATAACGGACGAATTGAGGGAGGAATTAAAGCATTTTTTGAGAAAGGAGACGGAGCATGCGACGTTCACCGTCCCCATAAAGGCTTTTATAGGGGGAAAGTGGGTGAGGCACGGCGGCTGGTATCCGGGCAGAAAGGTCAGGTTGTTCAGAAAGGATAAGTTTAAATATGAAGAGGTAAAAGTCCACCCGCGCGTCTTTTATGAAGGGAGCTGCGGCCACCTTAAAAACCCGATATTGCATTATTCATACGCCGATCTTCATGAATTCATAGAAAGCCTGAATAACCAGACTACTCTTGAAGCCGAGAAATGGTTCGACGAGAAAAGAAAAATAGGCCTTGCGAAGGCCCTGAGGAAGACGTGCGACCGTTTTTTGAAAGCCTATATACTGAAGAAAGGCTTCCTGGACGGCCTGACCGGGTTTATGTTCGCCATGTCCGCCGGACTCTATCAGATATTCAGTTACGCGAAATACCGGGAGATGCTGGGAAAGGAGAAAAAAGATGAGGCTTAACGTTATTATCCCTGTCTACAATGAAAAAGAGACGATAAAGGAGATCATACACCGGGTCAAAGCGGTGGAGCCCGCCAATAAGGAGATCATCATCGTCGACGATTGCTCCACCGACGGCACAAGGGAGATCCTGAAGAATATACGCGAAGAAGGGATAAGGGTGGTATTGCATAGTAAAAACTCCGGGAAGGGCGCCGCCGTGAGGACGGGTTTTGCCAACGCGAAGGCCGACATAATCGTGATACAGGACGCGGACCTCGAATATGACCCTAAAGAGATCGAGATGCTGATAAAACCGATAGAAGACGGTGTGGCCGACGCAGTGTTCGGCTCCAGATTGACGGGCGGCAAGCCGCAGAGAGTCCATATGTTCTGGCACAGGGTTGGCAACAACGTGATGACTCTTTTCGCGAACGTCCTTTTTAACGCTACATTGACGGACGTCACTACTTGTTATAAGGCGTTTAGGAGGGACTTTATCAAGGATATCAGGATAAAATCCGACGGTTTCGCCATAGAAAGCGAGCTGACTGCGAAGATACTTAAAAAAGAGGCGCGTTTATACGAGATGCCCATCTCCTATTACGGCAGGAGCTACAAAGAGGGAAAAAAGATAAAATTCTATCACGCGTTCGGGATCATCTGGGGGCTGATAAAGTTCAAGTTCGTGGATTGAGGCAAAGCGGAAGCGGGATGATATGAAAACCAAGCTTTTGTTCAGAATAGTATTTATCACGTGGGTGGCGGTGTGGCTTTTTTTCCTAGCCCGCGGGCTGATAAAAGGCGAGGCAAGGGATTATAAGAACCTCTTCGGCAGGAGCCTTGAGGAGAAAAGGGCTTATGTTTCCGGAGAGGAGTTTTATCGATTCATAATGTTCTGTAAAAAAGTGATACCCGGGGATTCGGATTATACGGTCGAGGCGCATTACGACGCCTCTATGGATTATTACAGGTTCGCCTATTATGTGTATCCGGCGCTGAGAAATCTGGAAGACCCCGAATATATAGCCTGCTATAAGGTGGATTTTTCGAAGAAAGGCTATGGCCTGGCCGCGTCCATGGATAGGGACAAATACGTTTTAAAAAAGAGTAAAAGATAGATATGGAAATAATAAGATTGACAACAGCCCTGTTGACAGCGGCGCTCATAGGATGGAATATCTTGTTCTGGATAATCAAGCGCGACAGGTCGTTCGCGTTTGCGGAGAAGTGCGCTCTTTCCTTTATATTAGGTGTAGGCACGCTTACGGTTCAGATGTTCATCTATTCCGTTCTGGGCATAAAGTTTTCTATAGCGCCGCTATTGGCACCGCATATTTTTATAGCAGCCCTAAATATTTTCCTTTTTACTAGAACGGCACCTGCCGGCGCCGCGATAGAGCCCGAGAAAAAAGGCGCCTTCGACATAGCCCTGCTTTGCGGGATCGGATTCCAGGTCTTCCACGCTTTTTTCCAGGCGCTTATCAAGCCGATGGATTCCTTCGATTCCATAGGCAACTTCGCCTTTAAGGCGAAAATGTTTTTAACGCAGCGATACGTACCCTATGAACTCTTTCTGAACGGGAATATCGACATACAACATCCCGATTATCCTTTGCTTATTCCGCTGTCAGAGACGTGGGTTTGCTTATTTCTCGGCAGCTGGAACGATCTGCTTGTAAAAGCCATATTCCCATTTTTCTATGTGGCCCTGCTTGTCATATTTTATTTTACTCTGAAGCGCGTTATAGCTAAAAGGCTCGCTCTCGTATCGGCGTTCTTTTTGGCTACTATACCCCATTTTTTGAATTACGCGACGATCGGGTATGCGGATTTCGCGCTCACCATGTTTTATGCTTCGAGTTTTTTCTATATCTTCATCTGGATATCGCACAAGCGCGAGAATAAATATCTCGTATTGGCGGCTTTTCTGGCAGTCTTCGCCGTGTGGTCCAAGCACGAAGGCGTATTCTTTCTGTTGATAAATATGGCGCTTGTGTCTTTGTTCATCCTTCTTAATTTTAAAGATATCAAAAAAAGAGAATGGGCGGGAATAGCAGCCTTTCTTACATTGCCCGCCATATTGACATGCATCTGGTTTTTATATTTTCATTCGATAGGCTTTTCGAACGAATTCGTCAATAAGGAGACGCTGCGCCTTTCCGTAGTCCTGAAAAACTTTGACAGGATACCGCTCATTCTCTACGAATATCAGAAGCACGTATTCGGCCCCAAAAAGTGGAACATCTCTTATCTGGTTTTTCTTCTGGGCCTTATGTTCTATTTCAGGACGGTGTTTCGTTCGCATTTTAAATATATAACGCTTTCTGTCGTGCTCGCGCTCGGGGGCTACGGATTCTTTTATCTTATTACGCCGCTTGAGATAAAATACCACCTCCAGACCGCCGGAAGCAGGCTGTTGATCCATTTTTTGCCGATAACAGTCTTCTGGATAGGATATTTGGCCAATGATATCGTAAAGCGTAAATGATGATGGATCTTGAAACCGGAGCCGGAAAATGAAAAAGGTCATATTCTTAGACAGGGACGGAGTCATAAACAGGGACCCGGGCGGTTGGACGAAATATGACTACGTGACGAAATGGGAAGAGTTCTTTTTTATAGAAGGCGCGATCGAAGCCCTTAAAAGACTAAAGGAAGCGGGATACAAGATCTGCCTTATATCCAACCAGGCCGGGATAAGCAAGGGATACTTCAGCGAAGACGACCTGAACAGTTTAAATGAAAAGATGCTTGCAGAGATAGAAAAAGGCGGAGGCGGGATAGACGAGCTCTACTACTGTCTTCATCAGACTAAGGACGATTGCGACTGCAGGAAGCCGAAGACGGGGATGATAGAAGAGGCATTGAAGAACACGCACGCCGACCTCAGGAACACGTTTATCGTAGGAGACAGCTGGCGGGATGTCGAGGCCGGAAAGAAGATGGGTATGAAGACGGTCCTCGTACTGTCCGGCAAGACGTTCTTATCGGATACGAAGAACTGGCCGCTGCAGCCCGACTATATAAAGAAGGACCTGTCGGAGGCGGTCGACATGATATTGAAAGAGGAGGTGTCATCGGGTGGCAGAGAATAAGATAAAAGTGGTAATAGCATACGCCAGCGCCGGCGCAGGGCACGTCAAAGCGGCGTTCGCCATCGAAAGCGGATTCCGCGAGATCGGCAGGTCGGACGTAGAGGTCAAAACTATAAATACGCTTGATTACTCCTCGGATTTTCTAAAGAGAAGTTATCCGGCCTTCTATCTCTTTCTCGTAAACCGCATACCTTCATTATGGGGCCTGGGATATTATCTGTTCGACACAAGGATAGCATACAGGGCTTTCGTATCCATAGCCAGAAGGATAAACAATTCTATGCATTGCCGCAGGCTGGAGGATTTTTTGGCCGACTATGATCCCGATATAATCTTAAACACCCATTTCCTGGGAAGCGAAGTGATGGCGGCGATGAGAAGGAATGGAAGGCTTAAGCGCTCGAAACTCATAACCGTCGTGACCGATTATCTGATGCACTCGTTCTGGGTCGACAAGGAAGCGGATTATTACTGCGTCGCGCAGGAGGGCAGTAAGGAGCATTTATCGAAGAGGGGAATAACGCCGGACAAGATAAAGGTGTACGGTATA
>CAZYBX010000034.1:7794-10536 GCA_964645565.1 uncultured Planctomycetia bacterium
ACAGGCTCTTCGCGAAAAAGAAGGGCAGGGCAGAGTTGTGCAGGAAGCTGGATATAAAGAGTGATCTCCCTACCGTGCTTGTCACAAGCGGCGGATACGGCGTCGGCCCGGTAAAGGAGCTGGTAACGGAACTTGCCGGTATAGATAAGAAGATGCAGATACTGGTCGTCTGCGGGAAGAATCCGGGATTACGTGATGAAATAGACAGGATGGCGCGGTCGCTCGATGTGCCGGTCAAGGCCTATGGCTTCGTCGATAATATGGACGAGCTGATGGAGGTATCCGATGTGATGGTCGCCAAATCGGGCGGGATGACTTCATCGGAAGCGATGGCCAAGGAGCTGCCTGTGGTCATAACTTCCGCGATACCCGGCCAGGAGGCGAGAAACTGCAGATATCTGGTGAAGTCGGGGGCGGCGGTGCATGCCTCGGACCTGAAAAAAGCCGGGAAGATCATAGCGGAGTTATTATCATCTCGGGAAAAGATAGAACGGATGAAGGCGAGGATAAGGAAGATCAAGAAGCCCGATTCTTCGCGCGACATCGCAGAATTTGCGTTGAGTCTATTGTGAGAGGCTGGTGGGGACACTCACCAAAGGTGAGTGTCCCCAAGGGGAGGAAGGGTGAGGCCTGACACGGATAAGGAATTGCAGAAAATAGTGGAATCGTTGAAAGCGTACATAGACCTCGAGGAAAAGGCGGGTTCTAGGTCGCTCGCCTACCCCAGGCGCGGGACGGAAGAGGGGGGCGCGGCGAAAAAAATTGAAGCGCTCAAGGCCCTCAGGCAGGAGGCGCTAAGCAGCGAATGCTGCCAGCTTTACAGGACCCGCAATAACCTGGTTTTCGGCGACGGAAATCCGGACGCGAGCCTCGTATTTGTGGGGGAGGCGCCGGGCAGGGAAGAGGACTATCAGGGCCTTCCTTTTGTAGGCAGGGCGGGACAGCTTTTGACCAAGATAATCGAGTCTATAGGGCTGAAGAGGAAAGACGTCTATATCTGCAATATACTCAAATGCCGGCCGCCCGATAACCGCAACCCTTTTCCGACAGAGATCCTGGCCTGCGAAGGTTATCTGGTAAGGCAGCTCGAGATCATAAGCCCCGCTATAATCTGCGCCCTGGGCAAATTTGCCGCTCAGACATTATTGCGGAGCGCCGAACCCATAACTAAGATGCGCGGAAAATTCTACGACTATCACGGGGTGAAGCTCATACCGACTTTCCACCCGGCGTACCTGTTGAGGAATCCCAGCGATAAGCGCCTGGTGTGGGAAGACATGAAGAAGATAAAGCGGGAGTTGACGAAAGGCCCCGCCCGTGAGAGTTCCGGCGGTTCGTGATGAAATACGCCGAGATCGCGTTAAATATCCCTATCGACAAGACCTTCCATTACGCCGTTCCGCCCCGGATATCCGGTGAAGTCGAGATAGGCAAGAGGGTCTGGGTGTCTTTTGGCCGCCGGAGGATGGTGGGGTATGTCACGGGATTTACCGAAAGCGCGCCCGCGTTCGCGGTCAAGGACATAGAGAGCGTGATAGACGAGAGGCCGATACTCCCGCAAGATATGATGGAACTCACCAAATGGATGTCCGGTTATTACTGCACGTCATGGGGTATAACGCTGGCATCCGCCATACCCGCGCCGTTAAAAAGCGGCAAGACCAGCGTGAAAGAGCGCAAGGCGGACGAAAAAGAGATCTACCTGCCCACATCGCATCTTAGACCTACCCGCGAACAGGAAAAGGCCATCGATGAGATTGTAGAATGCCAAAGAAAGGGCGAATTCAGGGTATTTTTGCTGCACGGAGTCACTTCCAGCGGCAAGACCGAAGTCTATCTGCAGTGCATAGACGAGGCGGTCAAAAGAGGAAAAAGCGCGATAGTCCTGATACCCGAGATATCTCTGACCCCTCAGACGCTGGAGCGCTTCAAATCCAGATTCGGCGAGAAAGTGGCTGTCATGCACAGCCAGATAACGGGCGGCAGGCGGTTCAGAGAATGGACGAATATAAGAGAGGGATCCGCGAAGATAGTCGTAGGGGCGCGGTCCGCTCTGTTCAGTCCCGTGCGGGACCTGGGACTGATAGTCCTGGACGAAGAGCACGAGACGTCCTATAAGCAGGAAGACTCTCCCAGATACCACGCGCGCGAGGTCGCCATCGAGAGGGCCAGAATAGCCTCATGCCCCGTGGTGCTCGGCAGCGCCACCCCGTCGCTTGAATCTTATTACAAAGCGGAAAAGGGCGAATACAAACTGCTCAAGCTTACCAAAAGGATCGACGACCGGCCGATGCCCAAGGTAAGCATAGTCGATATGAAAAAGGAGCTCGCGAAGGGAAGGCACGCCTCGGTCATTTCCACATACCTGAGGAGGAAGATCGACGAGGCGGTGCGCGCGAAAAAACAGGTGATGCTCTTTTTGAACAGGCGCGGCTTCTCCACATATATCCATTGCAAAAATTGCGGCCACAGCATGACGTGCAAAAAATGCGACTCTGTCCTGGTATATCATTCGGCGAAGAAGGAGCTTGTCTGTCACTACTGCAGCTGGAGACGCGATGTGCCCAAGGTATGCCCGGAATGCAGCAGTTCGTACCTGAGCTTCTCGGGCAAGGGTACCGAGAAGATAGAATCGGAGATACACAGATTATTCCCCCTGGCGGGCATCGACAGGATGGATACGGATGTAACCGGCAAGAGGGGGTCGCACGACGCCATCCTTAAGAAGGTAAAAAACGGAAA
>CAZYBX010000035.1:0-10374 GCA_964645565.1 uncultured Planctomycetia bacterium
CGCGAATAAAATTCAGGAGACGGATATTATGGATAAAAAAATGGAGGTCCTTCTCGTCGACGACGAAGAAGACTTCAGGCAGCTTATGAAATTCTGGCTTGAATCGAAAGGCTATACCGCCATCGTAGCTTCAAACGGCCGGGATGCGCTCGAATTGATAGCTAAGAAAACGCCGGATATTATTTTACTGGATATACGTATGCCTGTCATGGACGGCGTCGAGACGCTCAAAAGGGTTAGAAAATCCGATAAGACGGTCCCCATAATCCTTATCAGCGCATACGTCAACGATCCTAGAGCCAAAGATGTTTTGTCGTATGGCATCTCCGGACTGTTCTATAAAGGCAAGAATTTTGAGGAAGTGCTGCCTCTTCTTGAATCGGCATTGAGGACCCACAAGAAATTGAAGACACCCCCTGACGAGAATCTCTGATTGTGGGTGTGATCCGTCATTAGATCCGTTGGTTATACCTGGAGGTGGACTTATGGCAGGCGGGATAAAAGTGCTGCTGGTGGATGACGAAGCCGAATTTACTCAGTCTTTGACTTACTGGCTTGAGTCAAAGAAATATGCGGTCGAAGTGGCGCCCGAAGGAAAAAGCGCTATAGAAATGATCAAGAATAATAAGCCGGATATCGTCTTTTTGGATCTTCGTATGCCTGTTATGGACGGCATCGAGACATTGCGGCATATAAGGACAATGGATAAATGGCTGCCGGTCGTCATCATCACAATGGCCTATGCGGACAGGGAAAAGTTTGCCGAAGCAGAACGCCTGGGGATATCGGGATTCTTTCCAAAAAAGAAGAGCTTTGAAGAGCTGGGGAGGATGATAGAGGTCACCTTGAGGACTCACAAAAATCTAGCGAGGGACAAAGAAGAAAAGTGAATAAACGCGGTCCAGAGGTTATAAATGGATAAGAAGAAGATATTGGTGATAGAGGATGACCCAAAGATGGTGGAGATGATCACCGCGCGCCTGGAGGCCAGCGGATACGGCGCTATTACCGCCTACGACGGCATTCAGGGATTGGAGAAAGCTAAAAATGAGAAGCCGGATCTGATACTGCTGGACATCAAAATGCCCAATATGGACGGACATACTATGCTGCGCAACCTGAAGAAGCACAAGGAAGAGACGAAATCCATACCGGTCATCATACTTACGGGTTATGACGGGTTGGACGACCTCTTCGGCCTGGAGGGCGCCGCGGATTATATTGTAAAGCCGTTCGAGGATAAGGACCTTTTACTCAGGATCTCAAAGGCCCTGAGGGAAGCGGGAAGGTAGGGCGAGGGCGGAGAAGGAGACAGCGATGTTCAGGGATAAGATAAGGGTAGTGGATTGCACCATCCGCGACGGCGGATTGATAAACAACCATGACTTTGACCGCCGCTTCGTGCGGGAGACGTACAAGGCGCTTTCCAATGCGGGCGTCGATTATATGGAGATAGGCTACAAAAATTCGAAAGAATTGTTTTCGCCGAAGGAATACGGCCTGTGGAAGTTCTGCGACGACCACGAGATAGAGCAGATCACAAGCGGTATAGAGTCGCGGACCAAGCTTTCCGTCATGGTGGACGTCGGCAGGGTGAACATCGAGGATATAGTGCCGGCCGCCGAAAGCCCCGTGGGCATGATACGGACCGCTTCATATGTCAAAGATATCGACAAGGCCATATACATGGCGAACCATTTCCGCGATAAAGGGTATGAGGCCACGATCAACATCATGGCTATCTCGCGCGATATGGGGCCGGAGCTCGACGAGGCCCTGCATCAGATAGAGGAAGAATGCGGCGCGGAGGTGGTGTATATAGTAGACTCTTTCGGCGCGCTTTATCAGGAACCGGTCGAGCACCTGGTGAAAAAGCTCAAAAGCATCTTAAAGACGAAGGAAGTAGGGTTCCACGGCCATAACCACCAGCAGCTTGCGTTCGGAAATACCATAGAAGCCATTATCCACGGAGCCAATTATCTCGACGGGACCGTATATGGTATCGGCCGCGCCGCGGGCAACTGCCCCTTAGAGCTGCTTATAGGGTTTCTTAAAAACCCGAAATTCGATATCCGGCCGATACTGGATCTGATCTCGCATGAGTTTATACCATTGAGAGAAAAGATAGAATGGGGTTATATCATCCCATATGCCATAGCGGGTATGATGAACGAACATCCCAGGGCGGCTATGGCATTACGCAAAAGCGACAAGAAGGAGAATTACCGGGAATTCTTCGAAAGCCTCCTAAGCACCGGCCTTGAATAGAATCCGTATATGGACGTAGCTCAGTTCAAAAGACTGCCGATAATGGGGATCTTGCGCGGTATCGAGCCTGATGTGATAGAGCCCCTGGCCGACACCATTTTATCTTCCGGGCTAAAGACCGTTGAGATAGCGATGAATACGGCCGGGGCGGCCGGTATGATCAAGCGTATGGCCGCTTCGTCAAAAGGCCGTATTACAATAGGCGCAGGTACCGTCCTGGCTATGGACACTCTCTATTCGGCGCTTGACGCCGGCGCTACGTTTATAGTCCTTCCCATGCTGGTGCCGGAGGTCGTGGAATATTGCGCGAAGAACCGGATACCTGTTTTTCCGGGCGCACTGACCCCGCAGGAGATATACAACGCCTGGCGCGCCGGCGCCACTATGGTAAAGATCTTTCCCGCCAAGTTTTTCGGCCCCGAATATATAAAGGAAATGAAGGCGCCGCTTCAGGACATAGAAATGCTGGCATGCGGCGGAGTCAAGCCGGAGAACATCAGATCATATTTTTCATGCGGAGCCGCAGCCGTTGCTTTCGGCGCCAGCGTATTCAACAAGGAATGGCTGGCAAAGCATGAATTTTCCAGGATCGAATCCAGTATCAAATCCCTCATTAAAGAGGTGAAAGACACCCATTTTTAAGAATCCAAAAAGTTAATTTCTAACTATTCAGTTCTCTTAAAAATGGGGTCTGTCCCTATTTTGTGTAAACCTTTTCTGTGGGCCTTTCGTCTAATGTTGTGAACGGACGGAAGGAGGGTTAGGAATATGAAAAAAGTAATATTTATATTAACGGTTATGGTACTTATATATGGTGTGGGTGTCGCCGCACCTGAGGCTATATCGGCCAACGCGGAGGATACAAACGGCCACGGCAACAAGGAAGTTACGTATCCTCCGCAGGAAGCCGGAAACGGCCATAAAGACTATGAGGAAGCTCAGGCGCAGCCGGGAGAGGTCCCGCCCGGCATAGAGGGAACGGATACGCCGGGAGATGGCCAACATAAGGGCTGGACCAGGGGTATACATAATGGCTGGGACAAGGATAAGATGCAGAAGTTGAAGCAGGAAGACCCGGATAGATTTCAGGAATTAGCCGGCAGGCGCAGGGAAGAGATAGAGAAGAGACTGGCTGCCTTAAAGGAAGAAGACCCGGAAAGATACGAACAGCTCCGCAGCCGGATAGATGAACGCCGGCGCATGAATATGGAAAACTTAAAGAAGAACGATCCTATGAAATATAGGCAGACGGTAACCAGACGCAAGGAGATGGTTCAGGAACGTCTTAAATATATTAAAAAGGAAGATCCCGAGAGATACAAGAAGATAAGCGAGGGGATGCGGGAGATCAAAGAATTCCAGCACCTCCGCAGGGAAGATCCTCAAAAAGCGGTAGAATATCTATCGGATCATCCCCGCTTGAAGGACAGGGTAGAGGATTTCGGGGATAGGCACGAGGATAGATACGACAAATGGAAAGACAGAAGAGACCGCCGTGACCACCGCAAAGACCTCCGTGACAAACGGAAGGATAGATATGACCGGCGCGGGGATAGGTATGACAGACGTGAGGACAGGCGTGATAAGCGCGAATACAGGCAGGATGGGGACCAAGGCGGAGAGGGCCGGCAGCATGGCCCGGATGTGCCTATGAATAATGTAGGGCCGGATGACAAAGGAGATGAGGGCGGAGCGGGAAAACCCGGCAAGCCCGGCGCACCGGGGCAGGACTTAGGTCCCGGCCCGAGTCGTCACAGCGGCCCGGAAGGCCCGGTATATCGCAGAAGGCCGGACGGCCCGGGCGGACAGGGAGATTGCGGTAGAAAAATCGGGCCTGGAGCCGGAAACGCGGGACGCGGCCACGAAAGAAGCTGATCATGCGGATAGCGGAAGAGCGCTTGATAGACAGGGTCAAAGCAGGCGACGAGGATGCCTTCCATGACCTCGTATCTTTCTATAAAGAAAGGGCCTTTCGCTTATGCTATAGTATTGTAGGAAATATCGAAGACGCTAAAGACATATTACAGATTTCCTTTGTGAAGGCGTATAAAAACATGGATAGGTTCAGAAAAGATTCCTCTTTTTACACGTGGTTTTATAGGATACTTGTGAATACGGCTCAGGATTTTTTGAGAAAGAAAGCAAGAGAGAGCACAGGACATTTTGAGTCCGCTTCCGATCCGGCCATGAGCCCGGAGAAAAAAGCCATGGACCGCGAATTAAAACAGCTGTTAGATACAGCCATCAGCCAATTGTCCGACAACCAGCGTGCCAGTTTTGTGATGAAGCACTTAAACGGGATGAAGATAGACGATATCGCTCAAATACTGCGCTGCAGACCCGCGACGGTAAAGATACATCTGTTCAGAGCGGTAAAAAATATAAAGAATAAGCTGGGCCCGTATTTGGCGGCCGAAGGATAGGGTGATCGCGATGTTTTGCTATAATGTCAGAAAAAGATTATATGATTTTATCGAGGGAGATCTGGAAAAAAAGACGGCCGACGGCATAGAATCTCACCTTTGGTTCTGCTCTAAATGTGCCGAAGAACACGAGCGGCTTAAGGGGATCTTGAAACTGGCCTCCGGGAAAAAGGCCCCCGAGCTCTCGGATACCTTCTGGGCGGACTTCGACAAAGGCTTAAAGGAAAAGATGTCCGCGGCGAGAGAGATGCCCGAGTCTTACAGGATCAGGCCGGAACGCCCCGTGATCGGCCTTAAGCCTGCCTTTGCGCTCGCTACGGTACTGATGCTTTTAGTCGCCGTCAACTTTTATCTGTTCGGAGGCCTGCCTACCAGGAGCCGGCTTGACGCTATGGCCGATGAGCGTCTCGTTAACGATATCGTGATACTGGAAGAGTTGTCCGATGAGGCTATTGCCCTTGACGACGGCGACCTTCTGCTTGACGAATTCTTTTTACTGGAAGAGATAAACGGGACTAACGGCTCGGCATGATTCTGTCCCCGCCTCGATAACCACGCCATAGAGCGATATCCCTCCATTTACGGCAAACCCTTGCGTTTTTGCGTGAATTGGTGTATATTTTTAAGCAGATATAATATAATTACCTCAATAGGAGGTCTCCATGGCCATGAAGTCACGCCGGCTTGTGTTGTCATTTTTATGCCTGCTCTTTGCTGTAACCGCCCATGCGGAGTCGGAGATTGCCCATGATCAGGAAGGCGTACTTGTAAGTATGAAGGCAAAGCTGGCAAGGGGGATCGTAAACACATTTACCGGATGGATGGAATTCCCCTATCAAATAGTCAAAGGATTCGATGAAGGTTTTATGGGAGAAGAGGGAAATAGGTTGTTCGGGGTTGTATTCGGCGGCATGAAAGGGGTGACTTACGCTCTGGGCAGGACGGCCTCCGGTATCGCGGACACAGTGTTTTTCTGGGCGGCAAGCCCCAGAGACAATATTTACGTCGGGATACCGCTTGACGCGGAATATGCGTGGGAGCAGGGCGTCTCTTATGATATGTTCGACCCGGATTTTACGGAAGCCGCTATAAGGCCCATGGTGAACAAGCTTTTCAGGGGCGCCGGCAATGCGCTGTTCGGATTTATGGAAATGCCCCGGCAGGTAAAAAGAAGCTTCTCCAAAGGGTCATGGGATATGGGCATTTCAAGGGGGCTCTGGTTCTGGGCGAGCCGGGAGGTATCGGGGATAGCGGATATAGTGACCTTTCCATGCGCGAATCCAGAGTATAATGCCGGTGTGCCTTTTGACGAGGATATGCCGTGGGAGATATTCTTTGAGAGGAAACGACCCCGGGGCGTAGACGATTTATGATGAAAAGGATCCTGGTCATAGGCGGGGACAAAAAAACGGCCGCCCTTATAGAAATGCTGAGCGGACTTAAAGACGTGGTGTTGGCCGGTACGTGCCTTGACCTGAAGAGATACCCGGCCGGACAAGGCATAGACGTCGTAATCGAAACATCAAGGTCAAAAAAATTCGGCAAGATGCTGAACGGCTTTAAGAAGAGAGGCATCAAGGTAGTGGACCCAAGGGCCGCCGAGTTTTTAATGGAAGTGATCGGCGAAAAGACCAAAGAGCTCGATAGAATGAAATCCGAATTTATCTCGACGACATCGCATGAGCTCAGGACGCCTTTAGCCGCAATAAAGGAATCGGTCCTGCTTCTTCTTGACGAAGTCGCGGGCAGGACGACGCCGGAACAGGTGAGGTTTTTAAAGATAGCCGCGAGGAACATAGACCGGCTTACGGATCTTGTAAGCGACCTGCTGGACCTTTCCAGGATCCAGAGCGGGGACATGCGGCCGAATATGGAAAGCTGTAACATCAAAGGCCTGATCGAGAAGACGCTTGTCCCGTTCAGGATAACGGCAGGCGACAGCAGGTTGATTCTTGAGCAGAGATTTGACGCCAGATTGCCGAAGGTCAAGTGCGACCCCGAAAAGGTGGCGCATGTCCTCAGGAACCTTTTAGACAACTCTATGAAATTCACGCCGAAAGGCGGAAGGATCACGGTATCCTGCCGGAAGAGAAAGTCCGGCGCGAAAGCCATGATAGAGATATCGGTCAGGGACACGGGTATAGGCATCGATAAAAAAGACATGCCCAGGCTGTTTACCAGATTCGGACAACTCGACGCTTCTCTTACGAGGAAGCGCGGAGGGACAGGCCTCGGTTTAGCCATATGCAAGGAACTCGTGGAGATGCACGGCGGCGGGATACGGGCCGAATCAAGGGCCGGTAAGGGCAGCACCTTCAGTTTTACTTTGCCGTTCGATGGAGCCGGGAAAAAGGGGGGCTAGAAGATGGCGGAATTCAAGATATTACTGGTAGACGATGAAAAGGATTTTTTGAAGATAATGGGCGAGAGGATCAAATCCTGGGGTTATGAGGTGATAGAAGCGTCGACCGGCGCCGAAGGGATGGAGGCGTTCAGAGCGAAGAGGCCCGATGTGGTGATCTTGGATTATATGATGCCCGGCATGGACGGGATAACTACTTTGAAGGAGATAAGAAAACTCGATAAAAAAGTCGCCGTGATAATGTTTACCGCGCACCCCGAAGCTAAAGCGATGGAGGGCGCGCGGAAGCTGAACGTAGGCGCATTTATCCCGAAGCTGAGCGCATACACCGATACGCAGAATTTGCTCAGGGCCGCCATTCAAATGATAGAGAAGAAGTCGGGAAGAAAAGGGAGCCGGCAATGATAAACACCAGATTTATCATAGAGGAGCTTAAAAAGAAGAACATCCTCTCCGACGCGCAGGTGGAAGAGGCGAAGAAGGAATCCAAGAAAACCGGGATGCCGCTCGATAAGGCATTGATCAAAAAGGGGAGCGTCACCGAAAACGATATCGCGGCGGTAGTATCCGAGCAGATCGGCGTGCCGCTTATGGATATATCGGATTATCTGATAGATACCGCCGTGATCAAACTGGTGCCGGAAGCGCTTGCCCAGAAGTATCGCCTGATCCCCCTTTTTAAGATCGGCAATACCCTGACGATAGCCATGGCGGACCCCAGGGACCTGCAGGCCCTTGACAAGGTAAAGGCGCAGTCCAAGTGCGAAGTCGAACCCGTCCTTGCCACCGAATCGTCCATTAGGAGCGCCATTGACCAGTATTACGGTGTCAGCGTGGACATCGAAGAGGTGATAAAGGGAAAGCCGGGAGGCATCAAGGCAGCCGTTCCTTCAGCCGCAGCCGGGAAGGAATCGGGGAATATCGACCTCGATAAGCTCGCCGACGCCCCCCCGGTCATCCGGCTGGTCAACCTTATCATCATGGAGGCGCTAAAAGATAAGGCAAGCGATATACACATCGAGCCGGACGAGGATATTTTGAGAGTGAGATACCGCGTGGACGGAATACTCCGCGAGGGCCCTAAGCCGCCGCAGGAATGGGCCCAGGCCATCGTATCCAGGATCAAAGTGCTTGCGCAGATGAATATAGCGGAGAAGAGGAAGCCGCAGGACGGAAGGATGCAGCTTAATGTGGCGGGCAGGAACATAGATCTGAGGATATCCACTTTCCCGACCGTCTACGGCGAAAACCTGGTTTTAAGGATACTTGACAGGTCAAGCCTTCTGCTGGGGCTTTCCGACCTCGGGATGGGGCCCGGAGTGTTGAAGGAATTTGAGGCGCTGATAAGAAGGCCGTACGGCATAATACTTGTGACCGGACCGACCGGGGGCGGCAAGACGACCACCCTCTATGCCGCGCTTTCCACTATAAATTCCGTCGAGAAGAATATCATCACGATCGAAGACCCTGTGGAGTACCGTCTTCATCTTATACGCCAGACGCAGGTGAACCCGCAGGCCGGTCTGACTTTCGCCACAGGACTGCGCAGCATAGTGCGGCAGGATCCCGACATAATCATGGTGGGGGAAATAAGGGACGCGGAGACGGCCGAAATCGCGACGCATGCCGCGCTCACAGGCCACCTCGTGTTTTCCACTCTGCACACAAACGACGCCGCCGGCGCTATATCGCGTCTCATAGATATGGGCATAGAGCCTTTTTTGGTGGCAAGTTCCCTTATAGGCGTATTGGCGCAGAGGCTCGTGCGCGTCATATGCCCCAAATGCAGGGAAAAGATAACGCCGACAAAAGAAATGCTGAAGGACCTGGGCATCTCCCATCCGGATAAGGTCTCGTTTTCGGAGGGGAAAGGCTGCCATCACTGTAAGGATTCGGGGTATACCGGCAGAATAGGCATATACGAGCTTTTGCTTGTGGACGACGAGATAAAAAAACTCATCGTAGCGAAGACGTCCGCCGCCGATATCAAGAAAAGAGCGATGGAGCACGGTATGGTCACTCTGCACCAGGACGGCATGGAAAAGGCGGCAGCCGGATCCACCAGTATAGAGGAGGTCCTGCGGGTGACGCAGGAATGATGAAAGAGAGAGGTTTTACGTTAATAGAGATCATAGTCGTGATCGCGGTCATGCTCATCATCGCGGGAGCGGTGACTTTTGCCGTTATCACGACATCCATGGGCCCCAATATACTGGACGCCGCGGCAAACAGACTTGTGTTTGATTTGCGCTACGCTCAGCAATTGGCCATCAGCCGGCACACGTCCTGCGGCATCTCATTCGACCCGTCGGGAAACAGCTATTTCGTTTATATAGGAAGCACTTCGACAAAAGCCCCGGATCCTTACACAAGGAAGAGCCACATCCTGGATTACGATACGGCCAATGAGTTCAAGGGGGTGAGTCTGGTGAGCACGAACTTCGGCGATAACGTCTATTTTAACTATATGGGCGCTCCTTACGGAAGCACGGGCAGCGCTTTGTCGAGCCAGGGTATCGTCACGCTGCAGGAAGGCTCGAACGCGATGACGGTGACAATAGAGCCGAATACGGGAAGGGTAGAATAGCGGTTTATGAAAAAAGGTTATACTCTGATAGAGCTGATTATTTCGATCGCGATAATAGCCGTCTGCGTCGCCGGCATAGCATCCGTTTATCAGAATGTCTTGGCGAGAGGCGTGCGCGGAAAGACGATCACCACCGCTATCGCGCTGGCCGAGGAAAAGGCGGATGAAGTCTTGAGGCTGGGGTTTTCCGGCATAGGCAACGACGGGCCCGCTGATTTTCCTTCGCCTTTCGGTGATTACAGCTATCAGATCGTCGTTATAAACGTCCAGCCTCCGGACCTCGATACGTCGGTCGGCTCGACGGATACGGGATACAAAAAAGTGACGGTGAACGTCTCCCATAACCCGGCCGGCACTTACAGCATAAGCTCATTACTTACGGACTACGAATGAGACTATCGGCCCAAAGAGGTTTCACTTTAATCGAGTTTATCATAGTGATCGCCATATTGGGCGTGATCGCCGGATTGGCCGTGCCTTTTATGGTCGGCGCGGTCGACGCGTGGATACTCAATAAAGCGGAGAGAAGCAATGTATTCGACGCGCGGTTCGCGTTGAATAGAATGATCAGGGAGATACGGCAGGTAAAGGACCCTTCCTCTATAAGCGCGTTTACTTCGACGAGATTCGTCTTTACGGATATAAATAATAATACGATAGAATTTACGCAGTCCGGCGGCACATTATTGCGTATATCGGGCGGGGATTCCAACGAACTGGCCGATGACCTCAGA
>CAZYBX010000036.1:0-10099 GCA_964645565.1 uncultured Planctomycetia bacterium
GTCTCCGACGTAAAGGGTATCGTGAGGAAGCCGTTGGGCATCCATGTGCACAACGATTGCGAACTGGCAGTGGCGAATTCCATCACCGCCGTCCAGGCCGGCTGCGCGCATGTGCAGGGCACCATGAACGGCTACGGCGAACGGTGCGGCAACGCCAATCTGGTGTCTATCATCCCGGTCTTAAAATTGAAACTTGGCATGGATTGCATTTCCGACATCGAGCTCAGGGAGCTTACCGAGGTCTCCAGGTTTATCTCCGAGGCCAGCAATATGAAGCAGATGGGCAACCAGCCGTTTGTGGGCGCGAGCGCGTTCGCCCATAAGGCCGGCGTGCACGTGAACGCGATATTGAAGAACCCGAAGAGCTACGAGCACATGGACCCCGCCAAAGTGGGTAACAGGCGCAGGCTTCTTGTATCCGAGCTTTCCGGCAAGTCCGCCATACTCAGAAAGGCCGAGGAATTCAACCTTAAGCTCCAGAAGGACGGCTCAAAGGCGAAAAGGATCCTTAAGCTGCTTCAGGACCTCGAGCATAAGGGATACCAGTTCGAATCGGCCGAGGCGTCCTTCGAGATCTTTATGAAGAGGGCTATGAGGCATTTCAAGTCCTTCTTCCAGCTCGAGGGGTTCAGGGTCATCGTGGAGGACGACGAAGAAGGCAACCTGGTCTCCGAAGCTACGATCAAAGTGAAGGTGGAGGGCAAGGAAGAACATACGGCGGCGCTGGGCGACGGCCCGGTAAACGCGCTCGACAACGCGCTTCGAAAGGCGCTCAGGGAGTTTTATCCGTCGCTGGACAATATGCACCTGGCCGATTTCAAGGTGAGAGTACTGGACGAGAAGGCAGGGACCGCCGCGAAGGTGCGGGTCCTCATACAATCGCAGGACGAGAGAGACTCCTGGTGGACTATAGGCGTATCGGAGAACATCATCGAAGCCAGCTGGCTCGCGCTGGTCGACGGCATCGAATATAAATTGTTGAAGGACAGAAAAAAATAGGAGGTGTGGTATGATGGCGATAAAGTTCGGGCTCTACGGTATATTGCATGCCCTGCTCTTGGTGACTTTAAGTTTCTTCGTGTGGATCCTGGCGGATAAGCTTAAGACGGGCGCGATCAAGACATTCGGAAACATCGTTGTGCTGCTGCTTTGGGCATTCGCGGCCATTATTCTGATCACAAGTCTGGTCTCGGCCAACTGTCCGGTAAGGATGGACAGGGGCGGTATGTCAAAGTGCTCTAAAAGCATGATGATGAAGAAATAAATTAAGTCAGATGAGAGAACTCCCTAAAGCATACGATCCCGGGGACGTAGAGGACCGTGTCTACGAACGCTGGGAAGAAGAGAATCTTTTTTCCGCGAAAGAGGATCCCGCGAAAAGGCCTTATTGCATAGTGATCCCCCCGCCTAATATCACAGGCATCCTCCATATGGGCCATGCTCTGAACAACACCATCCAGGACATACTGATCCGTTTTAAGCGGATGCAGGGGCATGAGTCTTTATGGATGCCGGGCACGGACCATGCCGGTATCGCCACGCAGAACGCCGTCGAAAAAAACCTCGCCGCGGAAGGCCTGAAGCGGCAGGACCTCGGCCGCGAAAAGTTCATCGAACGGGTGTGGAAATGGAAAGAGGAGTACGGTTCCACCATCATACGGCAGCTGAAGAAGCTGGGCTCTTCCTGCGACTGGGCGCGGACGCGCTTCACGATGGACGCCGCCTATTCCGGCGTGATCACCGACGTATTCGTAAGGCTGTATGAAAAGGGTCTTATATATCAGGGCAATTATATCATCAACTGGTGCCCGCGATGCCATACCGCCTTATCCGACGAAGAGGCGCCGCACCGCGACATCCAGGGCCATCTCTACTATCTGAAATATCCCTTTAAGGAAGACCCGGGCAAATACGTGATGGTAGCGACCACCAGGCCCGAGACCATGCTGGGAGATACGGCGGTCGCGGTAAACCCGAAAGACATAAGATATAAGAAGCTTATAGGCAAGACTCTTATCCTGCCTCTGATCGGGCGGGAGATAAAGATAATATCCGACGACATCGTAGACAGGAAATTCGGGACAGGGGCGGTGAAGGTGACGCCCGCTCACGACCCGAACGACTATGCGATGGGGAAAAGACACTCACTCGAATTCGTGAACGTCATGCATCCCGACGGCCGTATGAACGAAAACGCCGGCGACTATAAGGACATGGACAGGTTCGAGGCGCGTCAGGTGATACTGGAAGACTTAAAGGAGAAGAACCTTCTTGAGAAGGTGGAGCCGCATCAGCTTTCGGCCGGTCATTGCTACCGCTGCCATACGATAATCGAGCCCTACCTTTCGAAGCAGTGGTTCGTGAAGATGAAACCGCTTGCCGGACCGGCGATAGACGCCGTCAAAAAAGGCAGGATAAAATTTTATCCGGCGAGGTGGACAAAGGTCTATTTGAACTGGATGGAGAACATACAGGACTGGTGCATATCGCGGCAGATATGGTGGGGGCACAGGATACCGGTATATTATTGCGGGAAATGCATGGAAGGCGCAGATGAGTCCGCAGTCGACAGTCCTCAGTCCACAAAAGGAGTGATAGTCTCAAAAACGAAGCCGAAGAAGTGCCCGAAATGCGGTTCGGCAAAGCTGGAGCAGGACCCGGACGTCCTGGATACGTGGTTTTCGTCGTGGCTGTGGCCGTTCGCCACGTTTTACTGGCCGTTTAATCAGTCGACAGTCGAAGACAGGAAGCACGAAGCGGAGTTCAAATATTTCTACCCAACTAACGTGCTGGTGACGGCGCAGGAAATCATATTCTTCTGGGTGGCGCGCATGATCATGGCAGGGCTCGAGTTCATAGGGAAGATCCCCTTCAAAGACGTCTATATCCACGGAACGGTAAGGGACGACACCGGCACAAAGATGTCCAAATCGCTCGGGAATATAATCGATCCGCTGGAGATAATCGAGGCCTTCGGCGCGGACGCGCTGCGCTACAGCATCATATCGATAACGGCGGCGGGCCAGGACGTATTTCTTTCGCCGAAGAAGTTCGAGATCGGGAGGAATTTCGCCAACAAGATATGGAACGCGTCGCGCTATATACTCACGGTCCTCAAGGATGATATGGACGTGGACTTATGCGTGTACGCTAAAGACGCGGGCCTCAAGACCGTCGATAGATGGATATTGAGCAGGTTTTACTCGGCCCTCAAAGATATAACGAACAGCCTGGATAAGTACCGCTTTAATGAAGCGGCGGCCAGGATATATGAATTTTTCTGGCACGAGCTGTGCGATTGGTATATAGAGTTCGCCAAACTCTCCTCCGAAGACAGGTCGACGCAGATAATACTTTACAAGGTCCTTGAGAAATCGCTAAGGCTGCTGCATCCCTTTATGCCGTTTGTGACGGAGGAGCTCTGGCGGAATCTCCCGCACCGGAGAGAACCCATAATGGTAAGCCCATGGCCTCATCTGCAGAAGCGATTCATATCAAAGGAGCTGGAGGATGAGGTGGCCGGCGTGATAGAGGTGATAACCGCTGTCCGCAATATCCGCGCGGAGTGGGACATAGACCAGAAGCGCGAGATAAAAGCCGTCTTGTCGTATAAAGAGCCGAAGTACGGCAAGGCGCTCGAAGATCTGTCGGCCTATATTGAAAGATTATGCCGCGTCGGTGAATTGAGCATAGGAAAGGGCCTCGTCAAGCCTCCTCACTCCGCTTACGCCGCGCCGGCGATGGCAGAGGTATATATACCGCTGGAAGGCGTAATCGATTTTGAGAAGGAAAAGGGCCGTCTCATCAAGCGCAGGGAAGACGTTGCGAAAAAGCTTCAGGCGGCGGAGCGCAGGCTGAAAGACAGGGATTTTCTGGATAGGGCGCCCGAAGATGTAATAGAGAAGTCCAGGCTCTCGAGGGAAGAACTGGCAGGCACTTTGAGGCGCCTGGAAGACAATCTGAAGGATCTGTCCTAAAATGAGGCTTCAGGCAGCCCTTTCCCGGTCAGGCGTGGCGTCGCGCAGGAAGGCCGCGGAGATCATAGAAAAAGGCCGCGTGCTCGTGAACGGCAGGGCGGTCCGCGAAAGAGGATATGCCGTCGATCCGGACAGGGACAGGATAGAGGTAGACGGCAAGCCTCTCAGGTCCGGAAAAAAAGTCTATATTCTCCTGAACAAACCTAAAGGCATTATCACCACAAGGCTCGACCCGGAAGGCAGGGCTACCGTCTTCCATATCCTCCCGTCGAAATTCCGTGAGCTGCATCCGGTGGGCCGCCTGGACAAGGACACGACCGGACTTTTGCTCTTGACGAACGACGGAGACCTCACCTACAGGCTGACGCATCCAAAATTCGAGGTGCGCAAGAGATACCGCGTAAGCTGCAGGGGCAGGATCGGGGATAGGGAAAAGACGCGCCTGGAAAGAGGCATGATGATAGAGGGGCGGAAGACGGCGCGGGCGAAGGTGGATATCGTTTCGGCCGGCGAATCAGGGAGCGATCTTTACATAGACATCCACGAAGGCAGAAAAAGGCAGATAAGGAGCATGTTTCTTTTTCTGGGCCACCCGATTAAAAATCTCGAGAGGGTCGGATACGAATTTCTCAAGCTGAGCGGACTGCGGCAGGGCGAATACAGGTATTTGACCGGCGCGGAAGTAAAGCGGCTGAAGGAGTTGTGAGAAAAAAAAGGGGACAGGCTACTTTTTTGTAGCTTGCCCAATGCAGCAAAAAAGTAGCCTGTCCCCTTTTTTTAGGAGGGCGTTACGTGTTAGAGCGGGATAAGATATTAGGCATCGTAAAAGAAGCGTTAAAAGAGGATATCGGGAAGATAGACCTCACCACCAAATTTCTGATACCTTCGCAGGCGGCGGTCAAGGCCGACATCATCGCGAAGTCGGAAGGCGTCGTCGCCGGCCTGCCTCTTGTAGAAGTCGTCTATAACATTCTCGACAGCGACGTGAGAATGAGATTCAACGTGAAGGACGGCGCCGATATCGAACCGGGCAAGGCCGTGTGTTATATGGAAGGCCGGGCGGCGTCGATACTGAAAGGCGAGAGACTCGCTCTCAACTTCCTGAGCCGGACGAGCGGTATCGCCACTCTGACGAAAAGATTCGCGGATAAAGTGAAGCCGCACAATACGGAGATCTTCGACACGAGAAAGACCACTCCCAACCTCCGCTATATCGAGAAGTACGCCGTGAGGACGGGGGGCGGCAAAAACCACAGGATGGGCCTTTACGACCAGGTGCTTATCAAAGACAACCACCTGGCGGTCCTCGAGGGGCTTAAAAGGTCTAAGGGAGCCTCCGTGATAGAGGAGTCGGTGAAGGCCGCGAGAAAAAAGGCGCAGAAGAACGTGAAGATAGAAGTGGAAGTGAAGACGATAGCGGAATTTCAGGAGGCGGCGGCAGCGGGCGCCGACATCGTCCTCCTGGATAACATGCCGCCCGATAAGGTCAGGGAGGCGGTGAAGATAAGAGATGCCGGAGGCGCGAAGGGCAAGCGCGTGATACTGGAGGCGTCCGGGAATATCGGTCTCGATAACGTGGAGGAATACGCGGAGACCGGCGTCGACCGAATATCTATCGGCGCCCTCACGCATTCCCCGGCGATCGTGGACTTCTCGCTCGAGGTTATATAAGCGATATCGATATTCCGCGAGCGACTACAAAATTTAGCCTCGAACGAGCAGAATTTACGATTTCAGATGCGATGTTTTGTAAAGCGAGCTTACAAAACATCGTATATGAAACTGTTAACTTGTTGTATGGAAGGCAAAAGTGGAGTGTCCCCAAGTGGCACGTCCCCAAGTGGCACGTCCCTAAAAGGGCGGCAAAATGAAACGATTTAAACTTACCACAGACTTGAAACCGAGGGGGGACCAGCCGGCCGCGATCAGGGCGCTGACGGAGAGCGTATCGAAGGGGAACGGCCATCAGACGCTCCTGGGCGTCACGGGCTCCGGGAAGACCTTCACGCTCGCTCACGTCATCAGCGGCCTCAACCGCCCGACTCTCGTGATATCCCATAATAAGACTCTCGCCGCGCAGCTCTACGGCGAGTTCAAGGACCTTTTCCGGGAAAACGCCGTCGGGTATTTTGTGAGTTATTATGATTATTATCAGCCGGAGGCTTATGTGCCCCGCACCGATACGTACATAGAAAAGGACGCTTCCATAAACGAGGAGATAGACAAGCTGAGGCTTTCGGCCACAAGCTCGCTCATGGCAAGGCGCGACGTGATAATAGTGGCCAGCGTCTCCTGTATATACGGATTGGGCTCACCCGAAGACTATGCCGGGCTCCTTGTCTTTCTGGAAAAGGGCAAGAAGGCTGTCCGCGACGATATAATGAAGAAGCTGGTGGACATACATTACTCCCGCAACGAATACGATTTCGCGAGAGGGGCGTTCAGGGTAAAGGGCGACGTGATCGATATCTATCCGGCCTACGAGGATAAGGCCATAAGGGCGGAATTGGCCGGCGATGTCGTGAGCCGCCTGAGAGAGATTGACCCGCTTACGGGAAAAACGGTAAGCGAGCTCGATAGAGCGGCGATATATCCGGCAAAACATTTTGTCACTACCGCGGATAAGATAGAAATGGCCATAGCCTCGATAAAAGAGGAACTGGCGGAAAGGCTTGAGGAGCTCAGAGGGGAGAACAAACTTCTCGAGGCCCAGAGGCTTGAATCGCGGACCAATTACGATATGGAGATGCTGAAGGAGCTCGGGTATTGTTCCGGGATCGAGAATTATTCGCGCCATCTCTCGGGCAGGGCCGCAGGCTCAAAGCCGTACTGCTTAATGGATTATTTTCCGGAGGACATTCTGGTATTGATAGACGAATCGCATGTGACTATCCCGCAGCTGCACGGCATGTATGAAGGCGACCGTTCGCGCAAACAGACGCTTGTGGAATACGGTTTCAGGCTTCCTTCGGCCCTCGACAACCGGCCGCTCAAGTTCGAGGAGTTCGAGCGGCTTGCGAAGCAGGTCATCTACGCCTCGGCCACTCCGTCCGAATATGAGTTGAAAAAGAGCAAGGTGGTGGCCGAGCAGATCATCAGGCCGACGGGACTGGTGGACCCGACGATCACCATCCGCCCGAGCGGGAACCAGATAGACGACCTCATAGCGGAAGTGAGGAAGAGGGCCGAGGCCGGGGAGCGGGTGATAGTGAACACGCTAACGAAGAGGATGTCGGAGGACCTGGCCGCGTATCTCAATGATGTCGGGATAGAGGTGAAATACCTGCATTCGGAGATCGACGCGATAGAAAGAGTGGAGATCCTGAGAGACCTCAGGCTCAAAAAATTCGATTGCATAGTCGGTATAAATCTTTTGAGGGAAGGCATAGACCTGCCCGAGGTCTCACTGGTGGCGGTGCTCGACGCCGACAAGGAAGGCTTCCTGCGGAGCCAGACCTCGCTCATACAGCTGGCCGGCAGGGCCGCCAGAAACGTAAACGGCGAGGTAATACTGTACGCCGACACGGTCACGGGCTCCATGCGCAGGGCGCTCGATGAGAGCGGCAGGCGCAGAAAGAGGCAATTGGAGTATAACAGAAAGCATGACATCAAGCCCACCACGATAAAGAAGGCCATAAGAGAGGGCATTGAGTCTTATTCTAAGGCGAAGGAATTTGTGGCCGAGGTGGCCGGCGAAGACGAGGACCGGCATGAGCTGAACGAACTCATAGCGCAGCTCGAGCATGATATGGAGCTCGCCGCGCGCAATCTGGAGTTTGAGAGGGCGGCCGTGCTCCGCGACCAGCTGGCCCGCCTGAGCAAAAAATACGGGAAGGGAACTACAAAGCGAAAAAGCGATAAGCTTGGCTCCGTCATTGCGAGGCCGCGCAGCGGCCGAAGCAATCCCAATAAAGGTAATGCGAATGGATGAACGTCAAAGTTAAATATACATGATGACAAATAAAAGAAATAGTGTTATTTACACAGGAGTTTCAAGCGATCTGCAAAAAAGATTTTACGAACACAAAAATAAGTTATTAGACGGATTTACTAAGAAGTGCAACATAGACAAATTAGTTCACTACGAAACATCCGGCGATAGCAATGATGCGATAGCTAGAGAAAAACAGATTAAGGCGGGCTCCAGGAGGAAGAAACTGGAATTGATCAAGAGCATCAATCCGCATTTCAGAGACTTGTATAGCGAACTTTGAGATTGCTTCGCCACCTTCGGTGGCTCGCAATGACGAAGAGGAGCGCCATGGATGAGAGGATATTGAGGATATTCAGGAGGCATGAAGGCGATTACGTCTCGGGAGAAGAGATCAGCAGGGAGCTGGGCGTTTCGAGAGCTAGCGTCTGGAAGCACATAGAGACCCTGCGCGAGCTGGGATACAGGATCGCCGCCGTCCCGAACCTGGGCTATAAGCTGACGGGCCGGCCGGACAGGCTGATCCCCGAGGAGATAAAGGAAGGCCTGAGGACGTCATACCTCGGTAAAAAGGTGGCGGCGTATGAATCGCTCGACTCGACAAACGATACCGCGTACGGATTGGCCGAAAAAGGCGCGAAGGTAGGCACGGTTGTGGTCGCGGAGCACCAGAAGAAAGGCAAGGGCAGGCAGGGGAGGCACTGGGCGTCTCCGAAAGGCGGTGTTTATCTTTCTTGCATTCTCAAGCCCGAGATCGAGCCGCGCGAGGTGGCCAAGATCACCCTGGTGGCCGCGGTCGCGGTATGCGTCTCCATAAGAGAGACCGCCGGCGTCGAGGCCATGATAAAGTGGCCTAACGATATAATCGTAAATAAGAAAAAGGTCTGCGGCATACTGACGGAGATGAAGGCGGAGCAGGATAAAGTGGATTTTGTCATACTGGGTATCGGCGTCAATGTGGATACGTCCGTAAGGCACCTGCCTAAAGGCGCGACGTCGCTCGCTAAAGAATCAGGCAGGCGGGCCGCCAAGGTGGACCTGACCAGGAGGATATTGGAGAATCTGGAGGAATACCTGGCGTTATTCGGCAAGGACGGCTTCAATAAGATAAGAAACGAATGGCGCGACTACTCCGCGACGCTGGGGCGTCAGGTGAAGGTGCATTGCCATGACGAGAAGATCGAGGGGGAGGCCCTGGACGTGGACAGGGACGGAGCGCTGGTGGTGAGGCTGGACAGCGGCATACAGAGGCGCATACTTTCAGGGGACGTGGTTATCGGGCATTGACAGAGCCTGATCACAAGGATAAATATGTTACTCGCGGTCGATATCGGAAACAGTAATATAGCGCTCGGCCTCTTTAAGGGGAAACGGCTCGTAAGGAAATTACGTATACCCACGCGCGATAAGGCGGCCGCGCGGAAGATAAAGCGGGCATTCGCCATATATAAGGTAGACGCGACCGTCGTATGCAGCGTTGTGCCGGAAGCGGAGAAGAGGCTGGCCGTTATTTTGAGGAGGCTTTTCAAAGTAAAGCCGCTTATTCTCGGTAGAGACCTGAAAGTCCCCATCAGGAATCTATACAAGGAGCCCGGGCAGGTGGGGCAGGACAGGCTTGTCAACGCTTACGCCGGACGCGCGCTATATAAGACGCCGCTTATAATAATCGACTTCGGAACGGCTATCACATTCGATGTTGTCTCAAAAAACGGCGCGTATCTCGGAGGTATCATCGCTCCCGGCATAGAATTATCGCTGAACGCGCTCGCCGAGAGGACCGCGCTACTTCCGAAGATCTCGCTGAGAAAAGTGCCCGCTGTCCTGGGCAGGACTACCTCCGAAAGCATGGCCAGCGGCGCCTATTACGGATCCACTTTTATATGCGACGGACTCGTGAAAAAACTGCGGCAGAGCCTCGGCCTTCATTTTAACGTCCTAGCCACCGGCGGCAACGCGCGCCTGATCGCGGTACACAGCAGCGCGGTCAGAAAGATAGATGAGGATCTGACGCTGAAAGGCATAAATATGGCATTTCTGCAAAAAATGAGAAAAATCAAAGAAAGTACTTGATTTTTTCCGGGTTTACTCTATAATCGTGATGACTTAGCACTCTGGTGTTTAGAGTGCTAAATTTTTCGGAGAAAAGAAAAAACGAAAGTGAAAGGAGGTAGCGAAGAAATGAAGATCCGAC
>CAZYBX010000037.1:0-10057 GCA_964645565.1 uncultured Planctomycetia bacterium
CTTTTCACTATTCCAAAAACATCCTCTGCCTTTATACTTCTCAAACACTCTCCGGTCGCGCAAACGGATTGCCTGTGATTATACACGTTGATACAGGGGCTGCAGGCTAAGCCCGAGTAAACGATCTCTCTCCTGTCGCTTGCCTCTCCATAAAGGACGGGTGTTTCTGGCCCGAAAAGTATAACGCTCTTGACAGGCGTTAACGCCGAAAAGTGGGCAGAGCCGGAGTCATTCGTGATGAGGATATCGGCAATACAATAAAGAGTAAGCAGTTCCCTGAGAGACGTAAGGCCTGCCATTGAGACCGAATTTTTTATCTGAGACGCTATCTTGCCCACTTCCTCTTGTTCTTCCGGCAGGCCGGTCAGTATCACCGTGCTCCCCGGATACTCCTTTAAAATCATGTTGCCTAACGCGGCAAAATTCTCCCCCGGCCATTTTCTTATCGGAAGCAGATCGCCGCAATTGGGGTTTAATACGGCTACAGGTCTGCCTAAGACGGGATTTCTTAACTTTTCTATCTTTTGTATCAACGACTTCTTTTCTTCTTCTGCCGGGAAAAACCGCGGCGGGTCCGCGGCTGTTTCGGGGACCCTGAAAATCATGGGTGTATTCCCCGCGGGAGGCGGATATTTCAAGGCCTCTACAAAACTCAAAAAAAACAGTTTAGTCGGTATATAGGGATTATACATCAATCTGTGGGTAAAGAGGTCTCCTCTGTACGGGCCTTCGCAGTTAAATATATGCAATCCCGCTCTCTTATCCGCTCCGGAGAGGTATGAAAATACGGCCGAAAACCTGGCAAAGAATTCCATGTCCACTACGCCGTCTATCTTCTCCCTGCGGACCCTTATCAGAGCCCTGAGGCTCGAATGCAAAAAGCTTAAAATGCCTCCCGGGTCTATCTCTATGATATTTTCGCGCGGTATAACGTCCAGTACATCCAGGATGGGGCGGTTTTCTCTGAACACCAGAAAATAAAGATTTTCCCCGCCCAGAAGATCCTTTGCCCTTTTGACGGAAGGGTAGGCCAATACAGTCGACCCCTGTTCGATCAATTTTATGAAAAGAAGCCTGGCGGGTCCTTTATACGGGGAACTGCGTCTTTTGAATATATCTCTGAGCTTGCGGTGTAAGGTTAGATAAAGACATAACGGACGGCCTATATTTTTATCAATCCAGCGAATGATCTCTGGATTCACATCTTCTCCTCTGCGGCCTCACCTCTTATTTATCCCATAACTTAACGGATACCCCTATCAGCATAAGGGCATTGGCCATAATAACACCTGAAATCGCGTCTATTTCCATAGCGCCCCACTTGATGACATCCGTCCCTATAATATATTTTTCCAGGATGGAATAAATAATTAAGATGATCCCCAGCACGGCCAATGCATTCCCGGCTTTTTTCATAACTTCACCTCCCGCTGACTGGTCAAAACCATTTGTCACATGGCTTAGATTTTTCTATGGGGCGCCCGGCTTCCATGCCCCGGCTTATTCGGGTTCGTTTATTTTTTCTTCAACTACAGCGGGTTCGGGCGCGGTCGGTACCTCTTCCTCCGGTTCGAGGACTATATCCTTTTTTCCTTTACTCGTAAAAGTATAATCCTTTTTATTCTTATCGTCTATATGCCAGCTTAACACGCCTCGAGCGACATCTCCCCGCAGCTCTCCCCGCCAGAATGCGACACCGCTCTCTTCGCTCGTCTGCATTGTCTCCCAGACGATGATCTCTCCTGTTTTTCCTTTTAATCTCACGGTATAATTGGAGGCGTCGAATCCTTCGGATTGCAATTTATCCGAGATAAACCTGCTGTCTTCGAAGCGCAATATATCTTCCTCTTCTTCAACTTTTTTAGGGTCCGACAATTTTAACGTAATATCCCATACCTTATTATTAAGCTCCGATTTAGCTTCTTCTATAAGTTCGTTTTTCTCTTTTTCGCTTAAGTCCGCTAAAGGCTTTCTCTCTTCGGTCTTCTTCTGTGCCGCCTTCTCCGCCCTGCAAGGGTGTGTAAGGGCCAAGGATGCGGCCATAACGCTTATCAACGAAATATATGCGGTTTTTGCGGCGAAAAGCCAAGTCAATCTTCTTAAAAATCTTTCCGTCATCTGTCTGCCCTCCTTTTAATGTATGCCTTTATTATTTTTTGGTCTTCTTTCGGCCTATCCTTATCATCGGTCGGAGTATTTTCTATCATTCGGACCACGTCAAAACCCGAAATTACCTCTCCGAATATCGTATGGTTTTTATTTAAATGGGGGGCTTCCTTCGTCGTTATAAAAAATTGGCTCGTGTTTGTATTCGCCCCCTTATTGGCCATGGCCAACAGTCCGGGTTTGTCAAAAAGAAGTTCGTCGGTCACTTCATCTATAAACGGGTCTCCCCAGATCGACTCGCCGTCCGTTCCCGTGCCGGTCGGGTCGCCCCCCTGGATCATAAAATCCTTTATGACTCTAAAAAAAATAACGCCGTCGTAGTACCCCTTCTCCGTCAATCCGATAAAATTCTCGCACGCCAAAGGGGCTATGCCGGGAAACAACTTTAACTCTATTATACCACGATTTGTCTCCAGCGCAACTATAGATTTTTCCTTGAGTTTCTCTATTTTTTCGGCCCGCATCTGCTCCGCTACGTAATCCCTGTAATTCGCGCGCTTGAGCAGGTCCTCAAAATAGTCCTTTACGATCTTCCGCTTTCTTGAGCTCGTAAGCATGTCTCTATAATATTCTTTTTTCTGCTCCGTGTATTTTTCCATGTCCGCCTCTTTCTTCGACAGGAGGCGGAATACTCCGTCGCCGTAGAAAAATTTCGCCGCTATAAAATCGCCCTCGCTGCGGCTCAAAATCCTGTACGCGTCGTCTTTTGGTATCTGCCACAGGTCTATCAACGCCTCTAAAGACATGACATTTATCCAGGTTGCCCCTTTCTGCCCCAAAGCCTTTTTCTCATCATACGTCTCTTTCCAGACCCTGGGGTTTGCTTTAACCTTTTCAAGAAACTCCTTTGCCTCCTCCTCATTTTCAAACCTTATGTATTCGCTCTCGAAGGAATTATATTGGTTCAAAAATTTCTGCTTCATCTCCTCTTCCGTTACGGATACCTCCGGATTGGTCTTTATCTCGATGAATTTGTTTATTGTAAGCAGGTCCTGTATACGGCGTTCGAATGTAGTAGCGTCCTCATCGAACTGTTTTTTTATCCAGCCGTAATAATTCTCGCTTCCGTATATCACATCTTTCTCCAAGAGGAGCCTCTCTAATTCTTTTTTCACTTCCTCCTGGCTTTCCGTAATATTTAATTCTCTGGCCTCATGAAGAAATATCAGGTTCTGCCATGCCTCTTGCCTCGTCTCTTCCTCGTCCCTGGCCTTGTCGCCGCCCCCGGCGCGGGTAAATAAGGCGGCCGTTTTTAGATAGTAAAAAAACTCTTCCGCCGTAACCGGTTTCCCGAATGCCTCGCCGATTATTGCCGTGGATGCAGATACCAATGGAGTCTCTTGAGCCGGCGCCGGCGCGCCGGAAAAAACCATTAACACCGATAAAAAAAGGGGACAGGCTACTTTTTTGCAGCCTTCCAATTCCCTAAAAAAGTAGCCTGTCCCCTTTTTTACTGTCTCTTTTTTCATTTCTTATTCGACGATTTTTATCGTGACCGTATTAGAATCGATTTTATCCGTAAACGCGTCGATGCCGATCTCATCTCCGCAGGAGTTTCGGTATGTAGCTCTGATCTCATAAGTGCCCGCCTCTTTCATATCGAAGTAGCTCTTTAAATACAGCTTGCGCTCCAATCCCGCCTCTTCTCCCGGATCCAATAATACAAAATAATCGGTTTTTGGGAGGCCGGGTTCATACGTCCTGGTGTAGGGCAATCTTTCTCCGCCGGGCGATATTACGGAAATATCCACTTCCCTGCGCTTTTTGGGACTGTCTTCCGGGCCCACATAAAATCTTTTGTTGACATATATGGGTTTTTTACTCCTATTTTTCAATTTCAAATCTATCATTACGGGATCTGTTTTCTTATATTCGTCTTTATCGCAGGAAATGGTAAATTCCACATCCTTCTTTGCCGCTATCGCGCAGCCGCACTGGAAAACGCCGAAGAAAAAAGAAAATATTAAGGTATAACAAGCGTATCTCATTGCCGAATCCCTGTTTTTGACCATAAATTTAAACACCTTACGGCCGGAGCAAATCACCTCATTGTCGTTTTGCCCCCGTACGTGTCCCAGGTAATTATATATTTCTTCGCCCAATCTATATCCTTGTCATTCTCTTTGGAAAGGCGTAAAAATTGCTTGAAGTGCTTAACGGCCTTTTCGCGTTCTACCATATATTCCGCATATATGTAGCCCAGGTTAAAGTGGGCGTCGGCTTCTTCGGGGTTTATCTCCACGGCCTTCTCGAATTCAGAGATAGCCCTGTCGAATTCCTTGTGCTTACTGTAAAAAACTCCTAAGTTGTAATGCATCTCCGAGGTCTCTTTTATAAGCTTTTTATTCTGCCTCGATATCTCGGAAAACTTCCTCGGGACGTTATTCGCTTCCTTTTCTAAATCCTTGTTCTTCTTTACCGCCTTCGCGTAAATTTTCCCGAGCTCATCCAAGCGCTCTCTATACTCATTTATTTCACCGGCGTATTTTTCCTTTCTATCTTCAAATCGGGCGATCTCCTTTTGCAACCTATCGATAACGCCTTTTAGCACCTTGCACTGTTTTGCCTCCTCCTCATACTTCTTCTTATGCTCGGCCACACCTTTGCCTAGCGCCTCTATCTCCTCCTTCGCCTTCTTTTTCTCACTTTCAAGTTTCTCGATCTCGCGGCGGGCCGGTTCAAGCTCATCTTTTTTGATCCCGGCTATTTCACGATCGGCGTCTTCCAGCTGTTTTTTTACGTAATCGATCTTTTTTTGAGCGGCGGATGACGCCTCCTTATTTTCCTTCTCCATGGCGGAGATCTCGTTTTTCAATTCTTTGATCAACGAGCCCTTTTGCGCTTTTTCGAATTCTTCCTTGTATTGGTCCCTTTCTCTCTCTATTACAACCCGCGCTTTCATGAGATCGTTGATCTCTTCCTGTAATTTTTTTACCTCGCCGGTCAGCTTTTCCTTATCGCCGTCGAGCGATGACTTTTCCGACTCCAGCTTCCTTATGGCATTTTCAAACTCCTGGACGGTGCGCTTCTCCTCGAGAAGGCGTTTAGTCTGAAGCAGTATATTCTCACGGTCTTTCTTTGTGGCTTCGTATTTTTCGAGAAGCTCCGCATACTCCTTCTCCAAATCACGATCCTGAGCAGCCGCTTCCGGACAACAGCAGATCAGCAGTCCCGCTACCAATAAAAAGATTAAATATGTTTTCATTGCCCCTCTGATCCTTCTTTGTATTCCCGATAAGGTTTTATTTTTTCTTCCAGCGGTTCATCAGGAGTAATTGTGTCCGTTTCTTCGGTAAAGGAGGTGTAATCCCTGTAATCCTTGAATACATGGGATTCCACGTCTCTTTCGTCCCCCGTACTTAAAACATCCCCCGTAACGATGTGAGGGGTGATCATGATCAAAAGTTCCGTCCTTTCTACTTTTTGCATATTTGAGCTGAAGAAAAAACCGATGAGCGGGATATCGCCTAAAAACGGGATCTGCTTCTTATCCCCCACCTTGTCCTCTTTGCGCAATCCCCCTATAATAATAGAGGTGCCGTCTTTTACCATTACCGTTGTCTCCGCTTCCGAGGAATCGATTATGGGGATCTCGTTGCCTGTCGGGGTCAGGAGCGTATCTACGACGGCTGATATTTCCGGTTTTATCTTCATTGTGATATATCCGTCATCGTTTATTGTCGGAGTCACGGACAGCTGAATCCCTACGTCCACGAAGGTTACTTCCTCCGAAACGGTGGTGGTAGTCTGGCCGGTGGTGGTCGTCGTGGTAACATAGGCCTGCTTTTCGCCTACGTGGATCCTCGCCTCCTGGTTATTAATGACGGCTAATTTAGGATTGGAAAGGATCTGTGTCTGCCCCAATGTCTGCAGGTATTCGATGACCACGTCAAAGTCTCTTGCCCTATCTATCACTCCGATATGCATGCTTTGGCCCGGCAGGACCTTTGAGCCGCCGTCATAATCAGAGGTAAGACCGCTGAAAGGATAACTGCCCACTTTTCCTCCCATATCTTGTAAGACCTGATATCTGTCCCTCCAGACGTCGGCCCCGGCCTGAACGGCGGCAAACGGAGTGGAACCCAAATAAGTCATGCCGTATTTCTCGGCGATCTTGAATATCCCTTCCCATTTGAATCCCGTGTCCGTCTGGTCCGTCAGCTTAACCTTGACAATATTGGTATTTATCAACACCTCTTTTGTCTTCACATCTAAAGATTCGATGAGTTTCTCGATGTTCTTCAGCCTCTCCGGCAGCGCCTGGATGATAACCTGGTTTGAGCGTTCGTCCGCTCTGATTGAGCCGACTTTTTTGGCGTCTAATTGCGATTTAAGCTGTTCCTCGATATCTTTAGCATGGGCATATTTCAAAGTAATGGTCTCTACTACATTTTTCTCTTCCAATGTCTTTAAGGCCGTCTCGATCTCTTCTATTTTATCCTCGGTATCCATGATGAGGACCGTCCCTGAATCCGGCTCAACCAGCACCCTCCCTATATCGCTTTTTAAAGTATCCACCATAGTAAAGGCCTGTTCGGGTATCGCGTATTGAAGCCGGAAAGTCTTGACTTTGCGAAGGTCTGAAAACTTTTTCCCAAAAATCTCTTTATACTCGGTTTCGGTCATCACGTTATAGATATCGCCTTGTATCGTATAGGCGAGTTCGTTCGAGCGCAGCATGATATCGAAAATATCCTGGATCCTTACGTCCTCGACCATAAATGTGATTTTTCCCGCGACATTTTTCGTAGCTATTATACTTATCGCGGCCTTCATCCCCAAAAATTTAAGGGCGTCTATTATGTCGATATTGCGAAGGTCCAGGGAAATCTTTCCCCGCATGCCTTCCGGTATCGGGAGGATCGAGGAGATTTCGGTGCCGGCCGTATTCTCGACTGATGAAAAACCGTCTTCTTGAGCTAAAGGCGTAAGGCCGAAAAACAATGCCGCGAAAACGATAAATGGGCCTGTCCTTTTTATCATTTTCATTTTAGCTCGATTTCACTTCCTTCATAGCTTAAAACGACCTTGTTTTTAAAAATGGCCTCGACTTTGACCTCTCCTATCATCTCGCCCCTTTTTACAAAGTATGTCCTCGGTATCCTTATGTCCTCGATCATCGCGTCGGGATCTTTCGACCAGGATATCCCCACTAATTTTAAGCTTTCGGTTTGTTCCACTATGCTTACAGGAGGCGGGGCGCTGGCTTCGACCTCTTCCGGAGCCTCTTCTCTGCCGCCGAATTGAAATATATCCCTCTCTCTTATTTTGTCCACATAAAACGAAGAGGCCTTTAAGGACGAAACTATGTAAGGCGTCTTCGTGCCCGTGCTTTCCGGAATTTCAAAATCCAAATCTGATATTTTTCTCAAATTGACTATAGAGATAGAGGTATTGGTTATGAAATAAAACGCCAACGCGATTATAGATAGGACCAGGAGTTTATTTATCCCGCCTATATCGAATTGGCGGAATCCCCCTTCCTTGACCCACGCGCGCCCCTTGTCCTTAAAAAAGGAGAATCTACTCATCCACGCGCTTGGGGAAAACAGGCTTAAGCTGTGGCGTTTTATTTTCTGGACACCCCTTACCGCGTCTTTTGCCTCGGGTTTTTCGATTAACGTCAATAGCTGCTTTTCTGGAGTAAGTGGTCCTTCCTGTGCCATCCCGTTTTTATCTCCTCTTCGATCAATTGGCGGATAAGCTCGGCGTCAACCACGGTTTTCCCCCTCATTACAAGGCTTTTTAACGCCCTATGGCAATACATGGTAATCTGTCTGGGATATCCGCGGCTATGCTGATATATCTCGCGGACCGCGTCATCCAGGAAGAGGTGCATCTTCGCCCTATAGCCGGCCTGTCTGATCCGGAATTCGATCATTTCCTTAGTCTCGTCGAAATCCAGCGGATTTAAGGTGTATTTGAAGCTTATACGGTCATAAAAATTGGGGATATTCATTATTTTGGAATGCAATTCCATCTGGCCTAACAGGACAAGCTGGAGGAGTTTAAACTCATTTGTCTCATAATTAAGGAGCACTCTTAAGGTCTCCAGGGAATTCTCGTTTAATTTCTGGGCCTCGTCAATAATCAACGCGATGGTCCTGTTCTCGGCTGCCCCTTTTTGAAAAAGGAACCTCTCCAGAGACTGTCTCAGGTCCAGGATCGTAGGGGAAGCGGCGTTCGGCATCTCGATCTCGAAATTCTTCACTAAAGAAGTGAGGAAAAGTTCCTCATTTTCAAAGGAAGGATCCAAAACGATCCCGAAAATAAAATCTTCCCTTCCCTTTAGCTCCTGAATGAGTTTTCTCGAAAGAGTCGTCTTACCCATTCCCACATCGCCCAAGACTACCGAAAGCCCCCTTTTAAGCCGGAGTTCTATAAGAGTATTTGTCAAGGCGGCTTCGTGCTCTTTGGTTAAATAGAAAAATTCGGGGTCGGGGCTTGTGGAAAACGGTTCCTTGTCGAATCCCAACATTTTATAATAGCTCATAAATAAAACACCTTTAAAAAATACATATACTTGCCCATTTTGCCGCATCCACCTAAAAATGACGCGATGGCGGGCCCAAAACCCGTTCCAAGTTGCTATTTACCTCAAAATCACTAATGGAAAATATGGTTATAATACTATTAGTTATTATATACCATATATAGAGAAAAAAGTCAAGGAAGGCGGGTCGTGTCTTCCTTTTTATCCTCAGAAAATAAAAAGGTGTAGGCGTGATAATGATAATGGGGGGTGTTTATCAAGCTTCTTTGATAGGTAAGACAAACGTAAATTTTGCTCCGGCGCCTTCTCCGCTCTCCGCCCAGATCGTCCCTCCGTGAAGCTCAACTATTTCCTTGGCAATAGACAGCCCGAGTCCGGTCCCGCTTATATCCGTAGCGACCCTCTCCCCGACCTGTTGAAATTTCTCGAAAACCTTTTCCAGGTCCCCGCCGGCGATTCCGGGCCCGGTGTCCGTAACAGAGACGAATACGCCGCCTTTTTTGTCGTCGATCCCGGCTTCGACGTTTATTATTCCCTGCCGCGGAGTGAATTTGATGGCGTTGCCGATGATGTTATTCAGGACTTGGATTATTTTATCGAAGTCCAGGCTGATATCCGGGATGCCCTGCCGGACTATCTTCTCGATCTTAATTTCTTTGCTTTGCGCCCAGGAGTTCAGGGCCTCGCAGGCCTCGTCCACGACTTTTTCGATGGACTGAGATTCAAGCTTTAACTCCATCCTGGAAGCCTCGAGCTTGGAAAGATCCAGGAGGTCGTCGATCAGATTGCCGAGTCTCTTTAAATTTCGCTGGGCGATGGCAAGGAACTTTTCCTGCTCCGCGGTCACGGGGCCCGCGGTTTTGTTGATCAGCAAAGACAAAGAATTAAGAACCGTCACAATAGGAGTGCGCAGCTCATGAGAGACCTTGGAGACAAAATCGGATTTCATCTGGTCCAATTCTCTCTGCTTGGTGATATCGCTTAGAACGGAGACCATGCCCACGGTCTGGCCGTTCTCGTCTTCTATGACGGCGCTGCTCGACCTCAATATCTTCTTGGTCTCGTCCTCCCTGCTGACTATTTCTATTTCTTTTTCTTCCTTGTCCGGAAAACCCTTTGCCAGAGAGATCAATTCCTCCTTTTTGAGATTCTCCAGAATGGGTCTTCCTATTTTATCTTTTTTCCCGACGCCGAGGAGTTTTTCGGCGGCGGGGTTCATCATAACGACCTTTCCTTTCGCGTCAACTACAAGAAGGCCCGCGGCAATACTGCGTATGACCGCTTCCGTTTCTCTCTTGCCCGAAAGGACCTTTTTATATTTCTTCCACGCTATTTCCTCGTTTTGAGCCTTTTCCCTGACGGGGTGCTCATATTTCCTGTTTAATTCCTCGGTATTCC
>CAZYBX010000038.1:0-10040 GCA_964645565.1 uncultured Planctomycetia bacterium
GCGGCCATCTGAGCCACAGTCAGATGCTCTATCCAAGCTGAGCTACACCCACCATCGTGTTTATTTTAGGTAAGGGGCGCGGCCCCGGGGGCCGGCCCGCATGTGCCGGGTCGGGGGTATTTATAGCATGTTTTGGGCGCGGTGTAAAGGGGCAGCGGCCCGCGGCCTTTGAACTTTCCGCTTTGTCTTTTTTGGGCAAACACGCTATAATAGGGCGTGCCCGATTTAGGCCTTGGATATGGAGAATAGACCCTTCCCGCATCCTTTTCCTGTTCGATAAACAAGCTCGCCGGCCGAATTTTGTTGTTTGCGGCCGTAATTCGGCTATAATGAAGCCCTAAAAGGTCCACAGAGGCCCGCAGGGATGAAGGTCGGCTAAAAGAAAGAAGGGTAATATGGCCGAAGAGTCTGGGCAGGGAAATGCTCCGGCGCCGCCGCAAGCGGAGCCGGATGTGGCGGTCTTGATCAAAAGGATGCAGCAGCAGCTGGTCTTTTTGGAGAAAAAGATAGATATCTTGATCGATCAGTCTTCGCGCAGGCCTTTTAGCGAGAAGCATTTTTCAAGACATTCCCGGTCTTTTGGCCGTCCTCACCGTCCTTTCGAAAAACGTCCCGGTGACTCCCGGGAAGGTGATTTTGGCCAGGACCGTCATTTTGCAAGACATAACGACGACCGAAAGGAGGGGTTTGATCATAAGAAGAAGCCGTTTGCTTACAAGCGGAAAGGCCGCAGGTAAACAGCCGCTCGAGAGTTAATGTGTATTTGTTATTCTTTATGCCTTAAGACAGATATTTACAAGGAGGGAACAAAATGGCTTTTCAAGGCGGATATGAAAGGCAGCCGCGGGAGATGCATAAGGCGGTCTGTTCGGATTGCAAGAAAGAGTGCGAAGTCCCCTTTAAGCCCAGCGGAGCTCGTCCCATCTATTGCAAGGAGTGTTTCGCGAAGCGAAAAGACAGCGGCCGTTAAAACGGGCGCCGATGCGCGCAAGCCATGGACCGGCCGCTAAGGGCGGGAAGAATAGGCGACGTTACGCACCGATCAAACACGTTTTAACCCGTTTCCGCCGGCGTCCCCGGTAATCGTCCGCTCAAAGAATGAGGTGAGGAACCAAAAGAGATAGACAGGACCCCTTTTCGCCGGTTTTTAAATATTGACCCAAGGTGCTGCAGAAATGCAGGCCTTGGGTTTTTTGTCGCAGAAAGCGGCACCCCAGACCACCCGAGATGCCCCCCTGGAACACATTTACGCCCTTTTATAATACCAAATTATACTAAAATATATATTGGTATATAATAAAGTATTTGTTAATATATTATAAGATGAACAAGCATTTCATCCAACATTCCGTCTTAGAAGGAATGGACGGTCCTGCGGCCAACGGACAAAAGACGAAAGATGTATTTCTCGGGGCTGAACGCGCCAGTTTCAGAAGGAGGGTCCATCCGGGACAACGCAGATTCTCGCACAGGACACGCAGATCTCCGCAGACAAAGATCTGCGACCATCTGCGCGGGATCGGCGACCGTCTGCTGTTCCCCATCGGCGAAATTTCTGGAACGAACGACAAGGTAAACAGGTCGATGCGGCGCCGGAGGCCGGAAAGAGGCCCTTTAGCGGGGAAGGAGGCAATATGCAACAAACAAAAACAAGGGCAGCCATAGAAAAGCATGTCTTGTGTTTTTAGGGAGGGCTTAAAAAATGAAAGATAAAAAGCAGATGGGTGAAGCAGGGATCAAAGTGCTCTTAGAGTATTCCAAGAGCATCATTGCGACATTGAGAGAGCCGTTTTTGGTTTTAGATAGGAAGTTACAAGTCATTTCCGCCAACCGGATATTTTATGCCACCTTTAAGGTTGCAGAAAAAGACACCATAGGCCGCGCACTCAGTGATTTAGGTAATAAACAATGGAATATCCCCAAGCTGATTGAGTTATTAAAAGAAATTATTCCAGAAAGAAAAGTGGTGAGAGAATTTGAGGTCGAGCATGCCTTTGAGCACATTGGACAGCGCGTCATGCTCCTGGATGCCCGTCTCTTGCGCGTTCCCAAGAAAATAGCGGCCATCATAACGGCAGGGGCAAGAAAAGACAAAAAGGAAAAAGAAGGGGAAATGGGGGTAGGAGGAGGGGAAGAAGAGCTGATCCTGCTGGCCATCCAAGACGTCACCGAGCACAGGCGCTTGCAGGCAGAGCTGAAAGAGTCCGAGGAGCGTTATCGCCGGGCCTTTGAAACATCGCGGGACGGCTTATTGCTTATCCACAAAACCAAGGCCGTGATCCTTAATTCTAACGAATCTGTCCAAAAATTGCTGGGTTATTCCCAGGCGGAGTTTTTGAGAAAAAAACTATGGGAACTCGGCGTCGTTAAAGATGATCTGGACTTTCAAAAGACGGTGGCAAGGCTGGAAAGCGACGGTGTGATCCATTACGAAGACGCGCCGGTAGAGACCCGGAAAGGCCTGAGGATAAATGCGGAGATCTTTTTAGTGAATAAGGCAAAAGTCATCCAATGCAACATCCGCGACATCACCGAGCGCAGGAGAGAGGAGGAAGCATTAAAGGAATCCGAGATGAGATTCAAGTCCATCTTTAATAAATCCATGGATGGGATGTATTTAGTAGATGCGGGGACTCGGCGATTTTTTATGTGCAATCCCAAGATCTGTCAGATGTTGGGATATGCCGAAGGAGAATTGATGCGCATGGGGGTCGACGATATCCATCCCGAGGAGCATCTGTCGTTGGTCCTGGAACAGCTTGAGCGGCAAACGAAAGGAGAGATCAAGCTTGCGGAGGGCCTTGCGATGAAGAGAAAGGACGGCAGCATTTTTTATGCCGATATTACTACGTCGGCGATCACCTTAGTCGGCAAAAAATATCTCATGGGGAGCGTCAGGGATATCACCGATAACAAAAAAATACAAGATGAGTTGAAAGAGAAGATGCAGGACCTCGAGCGGTTCAGCCGATTTGCCGTGGATAGGGAATTGAAGATGGAAGAGCTTGAGAAAAAGGTGAGAGAGCTTGAGGAAAGGCTGAAAGCGAAATGAGACATAAAGGCAGGGCCGGCAGGAAGATCGGCCTTAAGCAAAAAAACGAAAAGGTATTCGGCCCAAGGGGATATGCAGAGCGCATCATCTCCTCGATGACGGATCCCCTGATCACGGTCGATCCCGATGCCATGCTCAGATCGATAAATAAGGCCGCCTTGGATCTATTGGGCTATAAACAAGAGGAGCTTGTCGGTCAGCCCGTGAAGAAAATTTTTCTTCAAGAGGGAAGACGAGAAGAAGAAAGCGCGCTGAACAGATACTTCCGGAAGATCATGGATTCGGGCGCGGCGTATAATACAGGGTTGATTTTTCTTACCAAACAGGGCAAGGAGATCCCGGTAAACTTCAGCGGCGGGGTGATGCAGCAAGGCGGCAGAATTATCGGGATGGTGGGCGTAGCCAGAGACATGCGCCAGATCATGGCGGTCATCAGCGATCTGGAGAAGAAAGGACGGGACCTTGGAGAGCGCAGCAAAAATTTGACCCGGATGCAGAGGGGGATGCTGCACATGATGGGCGATCTGGAGATCGCCAAAAAGGAGGCGGAGAAGGCCGAGGAAGAGCTGAAGAGGTTGGACCAGTTGAAGAGGGATTTTATCGCCACCGTTTCCCATGAACTGCGCACGCCGCTCGCCATCACCAAAGAAGGGATAAGCCTTATCTTGGACAGGATCACCGGCGTGATAAATGAAGAGCAGGAAAAGATACTGGGCACCGCAGGAAGCAATATTGACCGGTTAGCCAGGATCATCGATGGCCTCCTTAATGTATCCAAGATCGAGGCGGGCAAGGTTTCGCTAAGGAGAAGATCGGTGGAGATAACCGGGTTGATACGACAAGTAGCTGCCGATTTTGAATTACATCTAAAAGCGAAAAACCTGGAGTTGAGGATAAATGTTCCGAAGAACCGGCTGGATGTCTTCGTGGACCCGGATAAACTGGTCCAGGTCTTTATCAACCTGCTGGGCAATGCCTTAAAATTCACGCGCAGGGGTCATATAGAGATCTCCCTGCAAGAAAAAGAAAGCGAGATCGAGTGCGTTGTGGCGGACACGGGCGTGGGCATCAGCGAGGAAGACCTGCCTAAGGTATTCAGCAAGTTCGAACAGTTCGGCCGCCTGCCCGGCCCGGGAGAAAAAGGAACAGGTTTGGGCCTGGCCATTACCAAGGGGATCATCGAACTGCACGGGGGCAAGATCTGGGTGGAGAGTAAGCTGGGCCTTGGGGCAAAGTTCAGCTTTGTCCTGCCTCACTACACTTCGGAAGCGATCTTTAAGGAATGCCTCAGGAATGCGATGAGAGAGGCCATGGACAAGAGGGTCCGCATGGCTTTAATGGTCGTTTCTATCCTCGGTTTTGATAAAACAATGCGCGGGCTTTCGGATGAGAGACGGGGTTCTTTTTTAAGAGGCGTGGAGGGGGTCATCAAAAATGCCTTGCGCCGCGATGGGGATGTCGTGTTGACCGGCTCCGGCGAGATGATGGTCATTCTGGCGGACTGCGATAGAGGAGGCGCCTTGATCTTGGAGGCCAGGTTAAAAGAGGCCCTAAGTAAGTATGGCGCCGATGAGGGTTTGCCCCGAGAGATCGCATTCAGGTTTAGTTTTGCCGTCTATGCGGATGAAGCCAAAAGTGACGCGGAGTTGATCGAGAAAGCCCGAAAGGCGGCAGGGAATAGTTAATGGCAGCGAAGCAAATCTCGGTTGTCGGACGGGAAGCCGGTCCGTTCAAGTTTTCATGATCAGATCGAAGAAGACAGGAGGTTAAAAATGGGTAAAAAGAAAATATTGATCGTAGACGACGAGAGGGATTGGGTCCAGATGCTGGTCACGAGGCTAAGACACGAAGGATACCGGATAGACGTAGCTTTTGATGCCGTGCAGGCTACCATGCAGTCATTCCGGGCAAAGCCGGACCTGATGCTTTTGGATATCATGATGCCCGCGGGCGGCGGGTTAGAGGCCTTAAAGAACGTAAGGGCAAGCGATAAGACATTTCCAGTGCCCGTAATAATAATGACGGCAAGAGGGGATAAGGAGACAAAAGAGGCAGCGGAAAAGATGGGTATTTCCGGATATTTCATCAAGACGGGGGACACCGTCGGACTTTTGGCTGAAATAAAAAATGTGCTTGGCGGATAACCATCCGGTTTTTTAGCTTAAAGAGGAAACGGAGGTCCTTCATGGAGAAAAAGATATTAATAGTGGATGATGAGCCGGACTTCGTACAATTATTAAGCATTAGATTAAAAAGCAACGGCTACGATGTGATCAGCGCTTCGGATGGCGAAAGCGGCCTTAAGAAAGCGCAAGCGGAAAAGCCCGACCTGGTCATCCTGGATGCTCTTATGCCGAAGATCAACGGCTTTGAGTTGTGTAAGCGTTTCAGAGAAAATGAATCGACCAAGGATGTGCCGTTGATCATGTTGACGGCATTAGCCCAAGAGCGCGATTTATCTAAAGGGATAAAAGGAGGAGCGGATTGTTTCATTACCAAGCCATTTAATGCCGTAGATCTGCTGCATGAGATAGAGACGGTGATGCAGGATAAAAAATGATGCCAAAAAAGGGGCAGACGCCTTTTTCCTTAGAAAAGATCAATGGCAGGACCGGCGATGGAAGATAAAACAAGAGCAGAATTGCTCGAACAGATAGAATTCTTAAAGAAGCGGATGGCAGAGCTTGAGATATCGGACAGCGAGCGCAATCAGCAACAGGACAACGTGAGGCGCTTAGCGACGGTGGTGCGTGATTCCAACGATGCGATCACGATACAGGATTTTGAGGGGCGTATCACCGCCTGGAACCGCGGCGCTGAACTGATCTATGGCTATAAAGAAAAAGAGGCGTTAGGGATGAACATGGAACGTCTGGCGCTCCCCGGCAAAGCGGCGGAGCACAAGGAGCTTACCCGCCGTCTGATGACGGGCGAAGCGGTCACCTCATTTGAGACCCGGCGGGTAGCGAAAGACGGCCGCATCCTTGATGTCTGGCTGACGGTGACGAAGGTGGTGGACGATGCCGGAAAACCGATCGGGATCGCCTCCACAGAGCGTGATATCACCGAGCGCAATAAAGCGAAGGAGGAGATACGGCATCTCAACAGGGTCTTCATGGCGCTACGCGGGGTCAACCAGCTTATAACCAGGGAGAAAAACCCGGACACGCTTATAGCCGGTACCTGCAGGCATCTTGCGGAGAACGGGGGATACGCGAATATCTGGATCTCACTTTTCGACGAGAAGGGTGACCTCAAGGGTTTCGCGAGCGATAAGCCGGAGGGGGATTTTCCCGGGGTCAAGAAGACGCTCGAAGACGGGAAACGGCTTAAATGTCAGGAGATGGCGCTTGCGAAGAACGGTGTCGTCGTGATAGAAGATGCATCGAGCGCGTGCGGAGATTGTCCCATGTCGAAGGAATACGAGGGAAGGGCCGTTTTTTGCTCCCGGCTGGCCCGCGAAGGCAGGGTTTATGGCACCGTGTCCGTTTCCCTGCCGGAAATACTGGCCAGGAATAAGGAAGAACAGGGCCTTTTCGCGGAACTGGCGGGCGACCTGTCCTACGCATTTTCCGTTGTGGAAACTGAAGAAAAGCAAAAAACGATGCAGGAGGAAAAGGAAAAACACCTTAAAGAGCTCGAGATATTCTATAAAGCAAGCTCCGGCCGGGAAGAGAGGATATTGGAGTTGAAGAAAGAGATCGGGGATCTGAGCAAGCGGTTAAACGAGAAGTCGTAGAACGATTTCGAGGGATACAGGCGGCAGATGGGAAAAATTACGATCAGGCCACCGGCAGCAAAACGCAAAACAGGGATGAGGCGCAAGATCGTTTTGTTCATCTGCCTGGCAATATCCATAGTCGCATTCACCGGCATCGGTATCGGATATTTTTTGGGTTTCAACCTTTTAAGCGACACCATAGGCAGAGATAATACGATAATAGCGCAAAATCTTGCGGTTACCGTTTCGGGTTTGCTTGAGAATGCAGTAAAAAAAATAGACACATATTTTACAACGCTCCCTGTGCATAGAGAGGCCGCACTGGAAAGCGGACTAAAGTATAAAGATAAAGATGCGAGTGAGATAAAAGAGTACCTTTTGGATATGGATAAAAAATGGGCCCGGGCAGCGCCGGATAGTCCTTTGTTGGCGGCGTATCTGAAAGGTAAAAGCGCGCAAAGGTTGAAGTATTATACCCTGACGGACAAGACAATAGCCGAGGTATTCACGACGGATAAATTTGGCGGCTTGGCCGCCGCCTCGGGCAAGACGAGTGATTTTTACCAGGCGGACGAAGAATGGTGGCAGGCGGCTTATAACGGCGGCAAAGGCGCTGTTTATATCGGCGATATCGAATATGATGAGTCTTCCGGAGTGACAGCGTTGCCCGTGGCGGTCCCCATAAGAGATGAAAAAGGCGGGGTGGATGGCGTCTGCAAGGCGGTCTTGAATGTCGGCGTTTTGTTCGAACCTTTAAAGAATTTCAAGATGGGCAGGACCGGCCATGCTGTTTTAGCGGATAATAACGGTTTTATTATATTTCATGCCGGAATAACACCTTTAAGCCAAAGATTATGCGGCGAAAAAGAATTTAAGAGCTTAATGCATAATGCAAAAAAGTGGGGAATATTAAAAAGCCCCCACACCCATAAAGAAGATATGTTTGTATCATTCGCGGCTATAGAGCACCCTCTTAGGGCGGGGAGAAGAATCATCGGGTGGGTTTTTGTGGATGAGGAAGCGCAGGAGGTCTTTTTGCCGCTAAAGATACTGTTTGTTCAGATGGCCGTCGTTGTAGGCACGATACTTATTATATTTTTGCCTGTTGCATTTATTTTTGGCGGCATGTTCGTAAAGCCGATAGAAACGCTTCGGGAAGCCTCTGAACGTATCGGTATGGGAAAAATGGATTACCCGATAGAGGTTAAAACCGGCGATGAGATCGAAGAGCTTGCCGATTCTTTCAGGAGGATGACCGAGAGCTTGCAAAAGACAATGGTTTCCCGGGATGCCTTGACTGAGGAAATCGACGAGCGCCAGAAGGCGGAAGCCCTGGCTACTTATGTCAAAGCGGAGTGGGAGGATACATTCGATTCCATCAGCGACACCATAACGATCCATGATTTGGATTTTAATATTCTGCGCGCGAACAAGGCGGCAGAGAGCATGTTTGGGCTGGCATTCAAAGATTTTTTAAACACCAAATGCTACAAGAATTACCACAAAAGAGACTCTCCTGTCGAAGGGTGTCCCGGCCGTAACGTTCTAGAGACAGGCAAGGTCTCAGTAGCCGAGATGTATGAACCTTCCCTGGGCATTTACGTCGAAATCAAGGCCTTTCCGCGTCTTGATGGAAAAAAGAACCTTAGGGGCGTGATACACATTGTAAGGGACATCACCGAGCGTAAAAAGATAGAGGAAGATATCCGAAAAGCGAAAGATGGCCTGGAGAAGCAGGCCGGGGCGCTGGATGAACAATTGAAAGGAGCAATAAAATCACGCGAAATAATGGTAAGCATGCTGGATGACAATAACCGGATAAGGGATGAATTGGAGAAGAAATTGGATGAACTGGAACAAACCCAGCTTATGCTGATACAGTCTGAAAAGCTCGCTTCTTTAGGCAGGCTGGTCGCCGATATGGCTCACGAGGTGAATAATCCCTTAATGATCATTTCCGGCAATGCGCAGCTTTCCCTGCTTGACGGATCGCTCAGCGAGGAACTGAAGAACAACCTTGGGATCATCCATGAAGAATGCAATAGGGCAAAAGATATCATCCAGAGGCTGCTTATGTTCTCCCGGCCCGGCAAGGGCGAACGAAAGCCTCTGGACATCAACCGGAGCATCGAGTCCGTGGCAAAACTCCTCGAGCATCAGTTTGGCCTGAGCAACGTAAAGATGAGCTTGCAGTCTGCCGGCGATCTTCCCCTCATAGTGATGGACGAAAAGCAGTTTCAGGAAGTGGTCATGAATCTGGTGAACAATGCGCGGGATGCCATGCCTGAAGGAGGAGAGATCGCCATCAACACATCTTTAGACGGCGCGTACCTCAAGGCGGAAATAAAAGATTCCGGCGTCGGCATGGATGATATGACCTTAACCAGGATATTTGAGCCGTTCTTTACCACCAAAGAAAAAGGGACGGGCCTGGGGCTTTCTGTTTGTTACGGGATCATAAAAGGCCTTAATGGAAAAATACAGATTGATAGTCAGCCGCAGAAGGGCACGACGGTCCATATATGGCTGCCGATCGCGGGGGGAGGCATCTGATGTATAAAATCTTGGTCGTGGATGATGAGGAAAGGATCGCCGATATTACCGAAAAATTCCTGAAGATGCATGGTTTTGACATACTCAAAGTCATGGGCGGAGAAGAAGCGATCAAATTGTTGGTTACGGACGCAGAGTTTGATCTGATGCTGCTGGATATGAAGATGCCTGACATAAATGGCTTGGCGGTGATACGAAAGAAAATAGAATTAGGCAAAAAATTCCCGCTATTGCTTCTTACGGGTTCGATCGATGCAGAAAAGTACCTCAGCGTATTGAAAGAAGAAGGTGTTACGGAGGAGGACATCCTTTACAAGCCGGTCGATCTGTTTGTATTGCTGGAGAGGGTGAGGAAGAAATTAAATATTGCCTGAGCCAAGAACTTTTAAAGATACGAGCGAAAGAGCAGCATGCTTGATAAAGAATCACGCGAAGAGCTCATAAAAAAATACCGCTGGGCCGGCAGGATCAGACTGATAAGCTTTCTTTTGCTTTTTGCTTTTCTTCTCACGATGAAGTCTGTCGGCGGATATTCTTACCTGAACCCCGCCTTATCGGCCCTCCTCTTTGTGGAGGCGCTCTTAAACCAGCCTTACGGTTTTTTACTGAAACGGGTCAATCTATCGAGGTTCCAGTATTTCCAGATGCTGGCCGACATCATAGCGATCTCTTGGATCCTATACTATATGGGGGGGATAGAGGCGCCGGTAGTGA
>CAZYBX010000039.1:0-888 GCA_964645565.1 uncultured Planctomycetia bacterium
CACAAGAAGCTCGACAAACTCCTCTATTTTTTCGAACTTCTCGCGCTCTTCCCTTATCTCATCAATTGTCGCATCCTGCCGCTCTGCCGCGAGCTCTGAGGCTGTCTCGTCCACTTCGCCGTCCGTGTTTCCGCTATTCACTGCCTGTATGGATGCCAGGACCTCTTCGGCGTCCATCTGCGTCACTCTTCTGTCTATGCATACCACCTTGACGGTGTCGTCCGCGATATCGTTTAACCCCTGGACATCGGTAAAGCCGTCCTCTACGGCCGTGACAAAATGCACCCTCACGGTCATACCCTGGATGACGTATGTCTGGACCGAAGACGCTTCCCATCGCGTAAGGTCAAGCGAGATGCCTTCCATGTCCGCGCTCAGGAAAAGCTCATAGCCGTAATCGTAAAGGATGTCGTTTATGCCTTTCAGGCCGTCTATCCAGGCGGTTCGGTATTCGCTGTGGGAGTCGTTTAAGTCCTGCATCAGCCTGCTTACGGCCGTCTGCAGGTCCCCGCCCGAAACGCCGTCTATTACCGATGCCGCCTGCAGGAGATAGGCCTCCATGACCGCGAGCGACGTCGCGCGGTCAGGCATGGTGATCTGCGTCTTATAGCGCGCGTGGGCCCATTGGTTGAAGCCTTGCGTGAAGAACTTCTCGATAGCGGCGGCCCTGCCGTTTGTCTGAAGTTCGGTCTCTATATCAAACACAAAATTCGTATAAGAGGCCGCTTCGACCTGTGACGGGGCAACGCTCAATGTCGTGGTGTTCGCTTCGGATAGATGTGTTACCGTTACGATGTTTCCGCTTATACTTATATTGAAGTGGTTTCTGCTGATGTATGTATTGCCGGAATCGATGTCATCTCTTCCGATAGCGTAAACTGTGCCGTC
>CAZYBX010000039.1:898-3370 GCA_964645565.1 uncultured Planctomycetia bacterium
GCTCTTCAAGGTCATCTCCGCGAACATGCCTTCGCCCGCGTTCACCAGGCTGAACGAGCCGTCTTCCCCTCTCACGAGCTGGAGCTTTGCGCGGCCGTTCGATATATCGATGTCCACGGGGCCCTGCGAGACGCCGGAGTATTCGAATCTCAGCACGCGTCGAGCCATCGTGCTCATCACATAGTCCTGTCCGGAGAGTAAAGGCGGCGCGACTGCCGTCATCCCGGGATTGTCCGCCCTCATGACCTCGGCCCCGTTGCCGCCGAGTCCTCTGACGCGCACCTCTCCGTTCGCTTTGATGTCTATCTCCGCGAGGCCGTTGCCTACGGAGACGACGCAGTCTTCACCCAGGGTAACGCGCTGGGACTTGTCTCCTTCGTGCCATCTTATATAAACGGCTCCTGTGGGTGCGTGGAGCCTGACCTCAAAGTGCTGGCCTGCCACGGTAGCCACTACAGGGTTTTCATCGAGCGTGAATGGCTGCGTGAATATGCCTGCGGCGGCCGTCTGCTTGTCATTCTGTCCAAGCCTTTCCGCCTGCGCGGGCCTTATGCCGTCATCCGGCATGTCTGTCAGATTGAAATTGGCCGGGTCGTCGAGATAGGCCTTGAGCTTATCCTCAACGGGCAGTAGATCCACCGACATGAACGCCGCCTCTTCCGCGTCCGATAAATTATCGATAAAGTCATATGTCAATTGCGCGGATTCGACGCCTTTCGCGGCTTGAGCCTCCGCTTCCCTCTTCACGGCTCTAAGCGGCTCGAGGCCGATTACGCCGCCCTCCAGGGCCCTCATCACCGAGCTCGACCAGACCGGAGCTATGCCGGCTACTTCGAGACTGTGAAGCGCCGCTCTTATACTCCCCTGATCGTTTTCGGGCAGCCGCTGCACGAATCTTATCAACGCGCGTATGCCCGCCACCTGCTGTAATGCCGTCTTCTTTCCGGGGTTATCCGTGGCTATGGCATCCCCGACTATTGTCCCGTCTCCGGCCAGCGTGCAGAATACATCATAGAGGGTGTTGCATATCACTATGGAGAGGTTGTCCGCGTCCACGAGGTCGATATTTATGTCGATATAGTTGTTTAGAATGCTTACGGCGGGCGAGCCGTCTCGGTCGGAGATTATCTTGGTGTCAAAGGTCCTATTTGGAAACGCGTCCGATAACGTATGTAGCACTATCCTTAAGTTATCTATCTGGTTCTGCGTCACACCGGCTTCGTGCAGGGTCTGTTCGACGCCGTCTTTAAACCTCTTATTCTGCTGGTCCCAGACTTCGCCCTTCAATATATTTCTTGCCCAGGGAGTCATGTCCGCTTCTTTTACGCCGTCCATGGAAGGCGTGGTGGAGCCGTAGCCGGATATGCCGTGTTTCTGGAGGATGAGAACGAGGAGGTCATATAATCCTTGAGGGAGGTTGTTCACATCCAGCGCTATCTTATCGTCTCCTTTGTTCTCCACTATCCATTTTACGATCGCCTCGACCTGCGTATCCGTCATGTCTTCGGGTAGTTCGGCGATGGTCCTTATACCCTCTGACTTTTCGATCCTTATGACGCCCTGTGAGTCCAGGCCGTCGATATTCCTATAATAGACGTTATATCTCACCGGGTCACTGCCGTCCCCCCTTATGAGTATCTCTTCTCCTTTTGTCGTTTTGAGTATGGCCTGGGTATCGAGCCCGTCTCCGCGCACCTGATAGGTGTTAGGTTCGATCTCTACATCGTCAAAGCATTCGTCGAATTTAGATTTCGCTTCCGCGCGGGCGTCAAGAGAAGCCGCTGCCGCCTGCGAAAGCTTCACATATTTGTCTCCGGCTTCCCCGGCGATAAAGTTAAAGAGCGCGTCAGCCGCCAGCAAAGCGTGGGCCGCGGGCATGTCTATCGCGGTAATCGTGATGTTCCCGGAATCTTCGTCCTTCGTATAAGTAATAGTGCCTATCGTCTCTGTACCGTATACCGCCTTGAGTGTAGAGCCTACCGCGTGTATGTCCACCTTTTCGCCGTTCGGCCCGACCATCCTGGCGGGCTCGGGAGTATATCCGAGCTGGGCCAGCGCCGCCTCTATCAGCGCGTCCATGACTTTGTCGTTGGTGTAGTCCGACACCGGATTATCCGCCACGGTGCTCCTGTCCTTGAAGTGTTTTTCGCATTCCGCCACGGTCAACTTCCCGCCTGCATAGGTCATGAATTGATTGTAAGCCGACATGCCCATCGCCTCTTCCAACAATGGATCGCCGGCGTAATCCACCGTGGATTTCCCTTTCTTTATATCAAAGATGTCAATGATCACCACATTTCCTTTTTCGTCGACTCCGTAATTATTAATGAAATTCTCCGAGAAATCGTGATAGCCGATGGCCCAGAGGCTTGCCGCCAGGTCTACCGCCGCCTTTGTCTTCTCAAGTGCCTTGGTCTTGTTCTTTTCGATGTAATCCTTGAGCGGCGTTACCTTCTTCTGAATGATGGCGTT
>CAZYBX010000039.1:3380-5747 GCA_964645565.1 uncultured Planctomycetia bacterium
GTTCTTGAGCGTAACGGTCTTCGCCGTGCCGTCCGTATCGACGCAAGTAATAGTGAGGTTTTCGACGATCGTATAAGGCGCTATCCTGTCTCCGGCTACCATCTTCAGGTCTTCGGCCAGCTGGACTTTCTCTGCTATCGTACTCCCCGAGGGTTTCAGCTCCTTTATAACATAGTCGCTCGAGACATACTCGCGCTCGTCCTCTTTTTCTATCACGCCGTATACATTTGTATGCGCGGTCACCATTTCAAGTTTGCCGAGCGGCCTGATGTTCTCGCGCGCGTTGTCGAGGAACTGCTGCTTCGCCGCTTCTGAGGCAAACATCGGCGTCCCGGCTGCGCTCGCCCAGTCACCGCTTGTAAGCTCGCTCGTGTTAAAGCCCGTGCAGGCCGGCGCCTGGCCTGCCGTATATTCAAAAGTGAATATCTTACTCAAGGTATTTTCGGCCAGGTCATTAAGGAAGCTTCGGCCCGCTTCCTGGCCCATGGATTCATTCAAAAGTATCTGCAAGGTATTTATCAGAGACCCGCCGGCGAGGTCTCCTTTTGCCTCGGCGGCCTGCCGGTCCGAATGTATCAGGCTGTCGAAATCCACCACCATTAGCTTCATGCTGCCGTCCGGGTTGTAATCTATCGCCAGATTATTCAGGTTTCCGTAATCGCGGAAGGCAAAGCCTCTTTTCCACAGCTCTCTCTGGAGTTGTATAAGGGCGTTCATGAGTTCTATGACCGTAGCCTGTTTCGCGCTATCGCTTATTCCGCTTTCGATGATCGTGCGGCGCAGATAATTCTCGGCCAGCCTGTCTTCCGGGATCTCGTCCTGGACTATTAAGGTGCTTATATTAGGCGTCCCGGCTTCATCAGAGAACATAGCCTTCTCGATGCCGTCTAATCTCGCCGTCCTCACGCACAGCCCGCCCAGCTTCTGCTGGACGGCCGGAATGAGTCCGAGGATCCCGTCTATGACTTGCTGCGTAATACCTGTTCTGGGGCTTACCGGCCTGAGGGCCTTGTATGCGGTTCCGTCTCTCGCGTAGACTATCGTATACCTTCCCTCATCGCTTATAAGCTCGGCTCTTTTGTCAAATATCTTCTCCCACGCCTCTTTCACGGCCGCATCGAGCGCCGCCGCGTCCACATTATATTTCAGGAGGTCGGCTTTGTTCCCCATGATATAATTGGCAATGATCGCGGCCAGCCGCTCAGTGAGGCCGGACGGTATCTGGTCTGTCTTTCCGGCCAGGAAGCCCGCGATGGCAGCCGCAAGGTCGTTTTCAAGCTTGTCGATTATTTCGTTAAATCCCTCAAGGACCGCGGGAGCCGTGAAGGCGCCGGTTCCGGGATTTACCGTGATCTCGTAGACATTGTCGTCGTTCTTTAACCTGACCTTGAATACGATGTCCGCGCCTTCCGCCGCTTGTTTTTCCGAGACGATAGTGATGTCGGCCGCCGCCACCTGCCTGCCTTGCGCGCTGAATATGAATGATATCATATCTTTTGTCGCTTTCGCCGTATCCTTATCGCTGTATCCCTTAGCCATTTCTCTTAATCCAAGAAACGCCTTTATCTTTACGGAATCGGGCGGGTTGCTTGCCACTATACGAATATAGGAGCTGAAAGCCTTTTGACGAAGCTCATTCAGGATCGAAGCCTCTACGGATTGACTCTTAAGCTTGTCTAACCATGTTTTATACATATTGGCGATCTCGAGTCTTACCGCGTGGTTATCCGCGTTCTGCGGGTCTAATTTGAGCGCCTCCTGGAAGAGCTTATCCGCCTCATCCCAGCCATACGGCACCTTGGCCGCGCTGCGGGCGTCTCTCAGAAGCGCCGCTCTCAGCTCGCTTTTCTTATCAGGAGTTCTTAGCGCGGCGTATCTATCGATACCGACTATCTTTTGCTGAGCCCTGTCTATGGCCGCGTTGATCGCCCTTGTTGTCTCCTCAAGCACATTCTCCGTATTATATGCCGCGAGCATGCCCTTAAGGCCTTCGGCCTCGGACGCCTTCACGAATTCGACCGCCTTGATCCTGTTCGCGGGATTGAAATTCTCCACGACATAAGCCCTGTATACCGCGGCAAGCGCCTTTCCGTCCTTAGCCTGATAGTCGTTCTCGAGCTTCTCGAGGTCCGCTATTATCGCGTTATGGTCGACATCGGCGCGCTTCAGATAGGTAATGTCCTCCAGGATAACGGCTACTTCCTGAACGCCCGCGTTTCCTTCCTCGAGTTTTCTATGCAGCCATTCGTGGTGGAACATGTATCTCATGGTCTCGTCGCTCAAGTTAACACCATCTTTAAAGAGTATATCCACATTGATATCCAGGCTTTTGCTGTTCACATTGTAGCCTATGACCTTCTTCCCGCC
>CAZYBX010000039.1:5770-10036 GCA_964645565.1 uncultured Planctomycetia bacterium
ACCTTGATGAATTCCGCCATGCTCATGCCGAGTATGGTAAGAAGCGGATCAAGCACCTCTTCGAAGCGCGATTTTTCGGCTTCGCCCTGCGGCGTCATTATCTTGTCCACGAGACCGGTAAGCTCGTCGTTCGTAAATTCGGAATCCGCCACATAATTACCGTCGGAATCGACCTGCGCGATCACCCTGGCTTTTCCTCCAGATAGAGTAACGGGAAGCGCGGCTATTCTAAAGCCTTGAGCTTCGGGTTGATAGCTCACGCCCGGCACCATCCTGGCAAGCGTCCTCAAAATCGTGGTTACGGCCTGAAGCCGCATAGAAGCGATATGTTTATCTATAAGTGTGTTATCCACCTCTTCGTCAGGAGCCATCAGGCCGAGATAAAGTTTGATAAAGTCCTTGAGTTCCTGCTTGCGCGTGGTCTTAAACTCGTCTATGTCTGCCTGAGTGACGCTGCCGCCCGTAAGCTCATCTATGGCAAGCGCCATGGCCGCTTCGTATTTCTGGCCCCTGAATTTGGACGTAAGAGCGGCAACGGTTCTCGCTGCCCGCGCCGAAAGGAGCGCGAAGTTCGTTGTATCCTCAACGTACTTCGCGAACGCGTATTCCTCTTCATCCATCGCGACTTCTACAAGTGTGTTCAACTCGTCATTGCGAGGAGCCGAAGGCGACGAAGCAATCTCCGTCAAAAATTTATTCTCATAGTATAATCTCTTTGCCGTATTTTCCCGGACAAGCTCGCCCGAATCGACTCCCTGCGATGCCCTGTATAACATCAGCAGCGTGTTCAGCATGCCCCAGTCATTAGAACCTATACCGTTTTCCTGGGCGACTCTGAAGAAGTCGCTCGCCGTCGGCTCAGCGATGTCCTTAAGCGCGTCAAGCGCCCTCGCCAGAGCCGCGTATTGAGCAACGGTCTCAGGCATCGTCACCCATTCCAGATTGAGATAGACCGAGAACTCCTCGCCCGCAAGCTGCTCTTCTATAGTTCCGATAGAATCGATGTCCTGCGCCTCGATGCCCGGGCTCAATAAATAATAGAGCGAATCAGCGGACACGCCCTTATCGAGGCTCACGCTCTCAACGAGAGCAGGCGTTATCGCGTCTCCGTCTTCGGCCACTCGATAGCAGACCGTGTTGAGCGCCTCAAGCAGGTCGGCGTCTATGAGCGAGGCCCTCGCCGTGTCTCCCTTATAGTGGAAATAAGCCGGCTTCCTGTATAATTCATCTTTCAGCCGTTCAAGTTTGCTTCTTTCGCTCGAGAGCTGTTTGTTGAGATTCTCGAGCTTGCTTATGTCCGCGGTCAGGATATCTTCCTCAAGTTCCGCTACCTTAGCCTGAGACGCGTTGACTTCCGCGGCGATCGTCGTCACGGGCCTCTTCATGAATTCGTTGGTGGTATACAAGTCTTTTCCGGCAAGGTCGGCGTCTATGTCGGCGAACTTATTCGCGGTCTCGTGCAGTTTGTCGAACGCCTCGCGCTCCATGTCAGGAATGACGATCGCGCTTACGAGATGGAACACCTTCGTCTTCACATCCACGCTCTCGCCTGAGGCGTCGAGTATATTCTGCGCCATCCCTTCCAGGAACCCGAGCGTGATGGGATGGTCTTCTCTATAACTATCGAGCTCTGCCTGCGCCGTGTCCAGCGCCGCTTTTGCGGACGCCGCATCGCCGCCGGACATCAGGGCGCTGTAATACGCGCCCTGAGCCGTCGACTTAGCCTGTTCTTTTTCGTTCAGGCCCTCGATATTTTCCTTTAATTCCTGCAGTTTTGCTTTCAAATCGCCGCTCGTATTATCTATGGCTTTCTGTAATATGACTGTCGCTACATTATCCTCTTTGAGAAGGGCGTTGATATCGATGGAGGAGGTGTCGAAGGTGCCGCCTATGGCGGTAAATACCATGGCCGTTGTAAGCAGTTTCTTTATGGCGGATTCGTTGTAATCCGAGACGCTCACATACCCTTCACTTATGATGAAACCTGCGAACTCGACAAGCAGATAATCCTTGTCTTCATCATCCGGCCCCGGACAGAACGGCCTTACCCGTTCGCCGAACATCTTCACGAGGCCTTCAGCCGTCTCGGCTTTATAATTACTCCTCAGGGCGGCATAGGCCTTGTAGAAGTTCCTCGCGCCAGGCCCTGCCACTTCTCCGCTATCATTGGCCAAGCCCAGGTTCTTAGCCTTCTGTCTCAAGGCCGCTTTCGCCCTATCTGAAACGTCTGCCGGCAGGAGCTTAGAATCGTTTTCAAGCGATTCGAGCGTTGTCGGCGCCGTATACGAGGCCTTGTTGGCGGGCATGGGCGCCATTTCAGGCAGATCCGACTCGGAGACATACGAATTGATGCTTAATACCAGCTCTGAGAAACTGGATGCGAGGCCGGGCCTGGGCAAGCCGGTGTTCTTCGCCTGGCCGAGGTTAAATGTCGGGATCCTGTTAAGCATGCCGCTTAATTCGGACTTCACGCTTTCGGGGAGCTTGTCCAGCGCCTGTTGGAGCTTTTCAGGGACATTGCCCTCCACTACGGATTCGAGGAAACTGACCGTATCCCGTATGGATTTCGCTACGCCGTCTACGCCAGACTGGGCCTCCTGGAGGTTGGTGTTTATGTCGGCCGAGGTCTGATTCTGATAAGCTAATATGATGGCGTCTATGGCGTCTCTTATTTCAGGATCGGATTGAGAGTCCCTTAACTCTTCCAGGTCCTTCGTGAATCTGCCCTCTATGATGTCCTTTAAATTATTATAGAATAAGTTCTTCTCGGCCTTCTTGGCGTTGTCAACGAGCAGCGCTTTCAGCTCGTCCTTGGTCATGTTCTGCGCCGTGCCGCTGGGAGGCGCTCTCCCCGCGTCCACCAGGTGTATGGTCAGCTCGTGGAGAAGCGGGTTGTCCGTTACGGCGGTCGTGAAGCGGTCGTCTACAAGTTGCTGGGTTTCGGCATCGTATATCTGGTCTATGGTGATCTCGCCCTTTCTGAACTTCTCGGCGTCAGCGGCGTCTTTAGCGTATATGAACATCTTTATGCCGTTTATCAGTACCCTGACGCCTCTGTCTCTCTTCAGCAACTGCTCCGCGTCAAAGCTCGTGGTCTGCGTATCGAAGATGGCGTGGCACTTCGCGTCGCCGGTAAATGTGACATCGACGCCTCGAGTGGCCCCGCGCGTGAAATAGAACCCTATCCTCTCGCTTTCGCCGTGCGTGAGCATGTAGTTTCTGACCTCCGCGTCGAAGCCGACATAATACTCGGATTCCGCGGCGCCCGCCAGGAGCGGTACCTCTCCGCCGTTTTCGTCAAGGTCCTGCTTTGTCACCTTGTACCAGTATTCGTCCTGGCCCTTCACTATCATCACGTCCAACTTGCCGGTTTTTAGCATCTCCTTGATCAGGGCGTTTCGGAAGGGCGTCTCGTCCATGTTGGATAAGCAATTAAGGAATATCTGATGCCTCTTGCTGCCGAAATCAAGGTTCTTTATTATGTCTTCGGGCGAACCGTGCACCTTTATGTATTCATCGAGGACTTTGTCTATGGCTTCCGAGCCATCCGCGCTCAGGTTTTCGACTTCTATGCCGAAAAATACTTCGTTAATACGCGCTACCGACGAAAGCGTGCCCGAGAATCCCAAAAGCGCGGTGTTTTTAGCCTTCAGTATCGTGGAAAGCGTTCTCATCCTCGAAGACCTCCTGGCCTCGTCCGAAAGCTCGACCCTGCCGAGTATCTCCGCGGCGTCATAAGAGCCGCCCGTCTTTACCGTCTTCATGAATACAAGCTGAGTGTGGCCCGAGAGATACGGGTCTGACTGCTGGAGATTCGGGTTTACCCTGCCTCCCGAATATGGCGCGAATAAGTCTTTCTCTTCGGCATATCCGACATCGGTTCCGTCTATCTGCTTGAGCGCCTTCGCCCTTCCCACGAGCGAAGCCCTTATGTCGATGAACTTCTCGAATTCCGCCTCTGTCCAGTCTTCGTTCGTCACTTTTTCGCGGTAGAAATCGTTGACATCTTCGATGGCCTTTGTCATGTCAGCTTCCGTTACGTGGGGGCCGCATGCCGCCGCGGCCTGCTTGGAGACGTCGCTATCCACTATCTTTACGTCTATCAATACGACTCCGGCGGCATTTTGATACTGCTCCGCTGTCATGGTGGTTACCGTGCCGTCGGCCTTCATCACGCGGTACCTTAAGAGCGCTACCTGGGCGTCTCGAAGCTCCTGGCCGGTCATGTTGGCGACTTCTTTTCCGGCCTTCCTGGCCACCACGCCT
>CAZYBX010000040.1:0-620 GCA_964645565.1 uncultured Planctomycetia bacterium
GCGGTCCGTGGAGCCGTCGTTGACAAAGATCAGTTCATAAGGGGCGCCCAGGGAATCCATAGCCTTTTTTAGCGATCCGTAAAGGTGCGCCAGGGATTCCTCTTCATTGTAAAAAGGTATGACTACTGAATATTCTATATTGGGGTCAGCCATCTCTACTCCTTATTGCTTATCACGTATATCTCGTTCTGGAATATCTCTCTGAACGGCCTTCCCGCGGCCGGGCGGAAGGAATCCGTCAATTCCCGGTCAAACCTGATCCTTCTTTTCCAGACATAATAACTACCCAATACCCGCAGGCCTGCTCTCTTTTTGACGGGAATAAAATTATCATAATCCTTTCTTTTTATCACGCAAAAGACCTTTCCTCCCGAGTCGAGAAATCCTAAGAGGGGGCCTGCCGTATCAAAGTCCGGCATGCCGCCGGATCTATACCTCACTTTCACATTCTCGACCGGCGCCTCAAAAAATGCCTGCAGTTCTTCGGGTATTATGCCGTGAGAGCCTATAGCTATCCTGTCGCCTTTTTTAAATTCCGCCTTTATGGCCGCCGCGGCGGGCTCCATCTTGTTCATGAAGAGCCCCAGCGGCGCGGAAACCGTCATCGAAATATACAATAT
>CAZYBX010000040.1:630-9998 GCA_964645565.1 uncultured Planctomycetia bacterium
GCTGTTTTTATGGCGATGACCGAAGATAAGGATAGCCGGTACGATAAAGAGCGCGTACTTCCAGGCGGCCGCATCCCCGCCTCCCGCTACAGCGTCAGAAAAGACGAAAGCTATAGCAAAAACGGCAAGTCCTCCGACAGTAGCCAGATACGGTATTCTGAACAGCGTCTTTTTATGAAACGTCCCGTCCGCCAGCGCCCCGCTAAAGGAGCTTCCCAGCAATATGGCCGCTGCCGGCGCCAGAGCCAGGAGATAATGCGCCCTCTTCTCCGCCACGAATGAAAAAAAGAAAAATACGACGGCGACCCACACGCAAAGAAAGAGACGGCCATCCCTTTTCCCGCCGGGCACCGCGTCCTTTTGCGGCAAGACGGCCGCGCTTTTTACAAAGACGGCGGGCAGAAAAAGCGAAAACGGCAGAAATTTGGTTATTAAAACGCCGAGATAAAACCCGAATCCCCCGACAAACCGCGTAATAAAAGGACCCTGCCACCCGCGTCCGAGGCGCTGGGATATCTCCCTCACCCAGACATGGTCCAGGTACGCATATCCATGGGCCTTGTATATAAGATAAAACCATGGCGCTGTTATCAGAAAAAATAGGGCTACGCCGGCCATTGTCTCCGCAGGGCCGAGCGGATTATATTTTTTTATAATACAAAAAACGCCGGCTATGAGCAGCGGTAACGCTGCGCCGACCGGACCCTTGACCAAAAAAGCCAGGCCAAGAGCGATAAAAAAGACTAAAAAGCTCTTTTTGTCGCTTTTATCCTTAAAAAACCTCAAAAAACAGTATAAGGCCAGCGTCATAAAAAACACCAGCGTCATCTCGGGAAGCGCGAGCCTCGCGTACCTATAGTACAAAGGAGTAGCCGCCAGAAACAAGGCCGCCAGAAAGCCCGCGGGCCTCTCCTCAAATAACATATTTGACATCGCGAAGACGAGCAGCGCCAGCAGCGTCCCGAATAAGATCGACGTCAGCCTCGCCGCGAACCAATGGATGCCGAATATCTTAAAAGACGCGAACGTCAGCCAGTAAAATAATATCGGCTTCTGAAAACGCGCCTCGCCCATATACCGCGGCGTCACCAGGTCTCCGCTTTCGGCCATCCCCCTGGCGCTTTCGAAGTAGAAATTCTCGTCTCCTTTAAACTCCAGGCTCAGCTTGCCGGCGCCTAAAGAAAACAGCGTGAGGCAGAATATCACGATTATCAGCCCGTAGGGACGCGGCCTCATGGCATCATCCCTTATCCCGGCCCGCCCGGATATTTACCAAAGCGCCTAAAAATGCCGCAAGAAAGCATGTCTCTCCCAGTATCTTCGCGGTATCCTCTGCCATCCTGAAGACATCCCGCTCATGCACAAGTTCGCCATATGAGCCGTTCGAGAAAAACTGCAGGAACGACTCGACGCTGTTTGATACAAAATCAAGAGCGAACATCGTGAAGAAGAGCATGAATCCAAATACAAGTAAGGCTATCATGTACGGCTGTTTTCTGAATTCCCTGATAAAATCCTTTATAAACACCAGGGCGATCAAGCCGTATATCAACACTATAACGTCGTCAAGATGGTCGGTCAGAGGAGTCTCTTTGATGCGTAATATAATATGTATCAGCTTGTCCAGGTTCTCATGTATGGACAGTATCTCATCCAGCCCTAAAAAAAAGAAGCCGGCGCCCGCTATCAAAAACGGGCGTATCGAGGCATTCCTGCGCCAGTTTGCCGACGGCGTGCTGTCGGATGTCTTACATATTAAAAAGCATACGAACGCGGTGGCCATAAGCTGAAAGAGCGAATACAGAGTGACCAGTCTCCAGCCCGCAAAATGATAAAAAAACGGCCCCGTATTCCAGGCTATCCAAATAACGATAGCGGCCGCAAGAAAGGCCAAAGCGATAGCACCCTGTATCTTCCTGTTTTTATTTTGCAATCGCCGTCTCCTTATCAGTCAAAAGGTATATCTCGTGCCTGAGTATATCTTTCAACATATCCTTTTCGCCTTTCAGCACCTCGACCAATATCTCTTTACTGAAGCTGCTCTTTAACCGCGTCTTCCATGTATGCCGACGGTCGACGATCTTCAGCTTTGCCTTGAACTCATCCTGTAAGATATTTTCATAATCATGCCTCGATATGACCAGGTACACGTCGCCGCCCGATGTCAAAAATTCCTTCAGCCTGAGCCTGTGCAGCGGCACGGGGTCGTATTCCTTTTTCCACCTCACGTTCGGCTCTTCTATGCGCCTGTTCAGATAGATGGAAAGCCTCTGCTGGCTGATGTCCATGGAACCTATGCCTACCCTGTCCCCTTCTTTCAGATCCTGACTTATCTCATCGGCGAAGACGCGCATTGAATCGTCGTTTAAAAGGGGTATGGCCCTCCCCGCGAGAAAAAGCATCAGTATGCCCATCGCGGCCGGCAGCGCGGAAAGAACGATCTTTTCCCTCTTCATGACATAAGGCACGATGAGGATAAGCGGGCTTAGAAGGATAGTGTATTCATAAAGAGCGACGGTGCCCGGAAAGACGTGGTTCATCGTATAAAGAAGGATGGCGATGGACGATATATACGCAAACGTTATGAAAATATACGGTATTTTAAATCCGGGGCTCTTAAAAAGCGCGCCGCGTTCCTGCAGGTTTATGAGGTATCTTGCCGCGATCAGGGCGAATGCCGGAGCTATGGGCAGCATGTAATGGTATTCCTTGACCGAGATCAGCGTAAAGAACAGGAATATCCCGAAGAAATAACATAGTATAAGCTTGTAAGAATCCTTTTCGCGGGCATATGTATTTTTACTCTTGAACGCGTTTACAAGGGACTGCGGCAAAAACAGCGAATAGGGCGCGAGCCAGACCAGCAAAATCGGGATATAGTAGAAAAACATCTTAAAATAGACCTTAAGAAAATCCAGGCCTTTTTCGTTATCGGGGGCATAGAAGACCCTCATTATGGTCTCCCGGATCAGTATATGGTCGAGATATTTATCGCCGTGCAGTATATACATGATTATATACCACGGCAGGCCTATCGCCAGGATTATCAATAAGCCGGCCGGGAGATTCATCTCCTTAAGAAGCTTCGGTTTTTTTGCGGTCCATATGAAGAGTAAGACGACGATAAGGGGAAGCACGAATCCCACGTATCCCTTGTTCATCGTAGAAAGGCCCAGCGCCATGAAAAAAAAGATGAAATATTTCCTTTCGGGCTCTACGCCTTTTGAGCCCTTGAGGAATAAATATATGGAATACGTCACGAAAAACGTCAGGACCATATCCGGCGAGGCGTAACGCGCGTACATGAAAAAGATCGCGGTCGTAGCCAGTATCCCCGCGGCTAAAAAACCCGTTTTCCGGTCAAAAAGCCTGCGGCCTATGTTGAAGGTGAATATTACCGTGAGAATCCCGAAAACCGCGGAGGGAAAACGGACCCCGATATTATTGATGCCGAACACAAGGTAGGACAGGCTGACAAGCCAATAAAAAAGTATCGGCTTCTGGAACCTGAAGCTCCCCTGGTAATAGGGCGTTATCCAATCGTGCCTGTTGAACATCTCCTTGACGCTTTGAAAGTAGAACTTTTCGCTTTCTATTATGGGCAGAGCGCTGCCAAGGTGGTGTGTGAACAATATACCGCAAAGGACAAAAAGTACCAGTTTTATGATGAGCTCTCTTCTTTTCACTCAGACCTCTACCGCTTTATTGAGCAAATTATACCAAATAAATTATATAATAAGATAGCACAGGAGGGATGGTATTTCAATGATAAAATACGCCGCCTTCATCCCAGATCTCCGCGGCCTTTCCGCGGTCGCCGGAATTATAATACGCCTTCCCGAGATTGTGATATGCGGGCCGGTCTTTCCTGACGGAAAGGGCCGCTTCGAAATGGTATATGGCCTTATCGAATTCGCCCATTTTATCGTATAGGATGCCAAGATTTGTATGGGCCTCGTAGAAAAGCGGGTAGTATTCGACCGCCTTCTTGTATTCGCCTATCGCCGCTTCATCGCGCCCTGTCTCCTCATACAGACCGCCGAGCGCGTTGTGCGAAAACGGCTGGGCGGGATCCAGCTTCAGGGCCTTTTTAAAGTTTTTCTCGGCCTTTCCAAGATCTCCGAGTTCCATACAGGCAAGCGCGATATTGGTATATACCTCCGGCTTTTCCATGCCGCTTTTCAGGGCGTAATCGTAATACTTAAGCGCTTCCGCCGGATCGCCCCTCTCACCGTATACGGTGCCGATATTATAAAACATCTTGGCCTTATTGGAAGAAGCGCTAAGCGTGGCGCGGTATATCGAGAGGTCGTCCCTCCAATCCCTGTTCCGCTCGATCGTCTTCCAGGAGTAAAAAGATATCAATATCAAAAAAAGCGCTACGGCGAACTTCAGATCGACCTTCAGGGACTGAAGCTTAAGAAACATCACGCTCATCATCAGAAAGAACCCTATCGAAGGTATGTACAGCCAATGTTCCGCCATCTGCGCGCTGATAGGCACGATGTTGGAAAAAGGGATGAGAAATACCATAAACCAGGCTGATCCGAAAAATATCGCGCGGGACCTCCTGTACGAAGCGGCCGTTAAAAACATAAGAAGGGCGAAACCCGCGATAGAAAGCGCAGTATAAGGTTCGAAGACCGACGCCGCGAGCGGCACCTCTCTTTCCATATGCAGATTTACGGGATATATCAGGAGCGCTATATATTCCATGATCGTGCGGCACATCGTAAGAAGCCGCGTATATACACCCTCGACGCCGCAAAAGACCCTCTTCTCCGGAGTAAAGTTGAGCACCGAAAGACGCAGCGCTATATAGACCGCGTCCGCGAGCAGATAGGCGCTGTATCTCTTCAGGCGCGCCGGCGGCCTGTTCATATCCTGATCCATATAGACCCGCCTGCCGTAGGTAATGTCATAAAACACGAGTATCAGCGGATAGATTATCACAGCTTCCTTCGACAATAGAGCTAATATAAACGCGAAGACGGAAACCGGATAGAAAAAGCCTTTTCTTTTAGCTATAAGATTAAACATGGAATCCGGCTTGCCTCCGCCGCCCGCGAGCTTCTCATCGGAAATAATGGAACAATGTCCGAGGTATGAGAGGAATGACGACAAAAGAAACAGGCACGCCAAAATGTCCGAACGGCCCGTCAGATAATCGACGGCCCCGGTCTGGACCGGATGCACGAGGAAAAGCATGCTTGTGAAAAGCGAGGTTATCCGCGACCTGCAGATGAAGAAGACCGTCATGAAAACCAGCAGGCTGTTCGCGAAATGAAGAAGCAGGTTAGTCAGGTGAAAACCGAAGGGGTTCAGCTTCCAGATGTGATAATCTATCAAAAAAGTCAGGGCCTGGACCGGGCGGTAGTAATTGCTGTGGCCCGCGGAAAATTTCTCGGCATGCGAATGGTAAAGGTCGGTGGCGAACAGCTTGGGGATATACTTCACGTGGGTGATCAGGTCATTGTCGATGATGGTGAGGCGGTCATCCCAGACGAAAGAATGGCCGAGCGAATTGAAATACACGGCCAGCGCGACGATAGCAAGCAAAAATACGATTTTTTTCATAAATGTGAGGGGGCGGCGTCTATTCCCACTCGATCGTGCTCGGAGGCTTAGTGCTCACATCGTACACCACTCTGTTCACGCCTTTCACTTCATTGATTATGTCGTTGGATATCCGCGCGAGCACTTCGTTCGAGAGCCTCGCCCAATCCGCCGTCATGCCGTCTACGCTGGTAACGGCGCGCACCGCGATCACGTTCTCATATGTCCGCCTGTCGCCCATGACTCCTACCGTCTTTACGGGAAGGAGGACGGCGAAAGCCTGCCATAACTTATCGTAAAGCGAATTTCTCTTGATAACGTCCATAAGCCTGTAATCCGCCTCCTGAAGTATGCGCAATCTTTCTTCCGTTACTTCGCCTATGATCCTCACGGCGAGGCCGGGGCCCGGAAAAGGCTGGCGCCATAACGCCGAATGCGGGATCTTCAGCTCTTTACCCAGCCTGCGGACTTCGTCTTTGAAAAGATATCTCAGCGGTTCTATCAGCTTGAGGCGCATCTTATCGGGAAGGCCGCCCACATTATGGTGCGTCTTTATAGTGGCGCTCGGCCCTCCGAAAGCGGACTGCGATTCTATCAGGTCGGGATAAAGCGTCCCCTGGGCCAGGTGACTTACGTTCCTTATTTTTCCGGCCTCTTCCTCAAAGACCTTGACAAATTCGCCCCCGATGATCTTCCTCTTTCTTTCGGGGTCTGTCACGCCTCTCAGCCTCTTAAGAAACCTCTTTTTCGCGTCTACGACCTTCAGGTTCAGACGAAAATTGTTCCTGAAAAGTGTCCGTACGCGGCCGGCCTCGTCTTTTCGCAGCAAGCCGTTATCCACAAATATGCAATTCAGGTTCCTGCCTATCGCTTTATCTAAGAGGACGGCGGCCACGGATGAATCCACCCCTCCGCTCAGGCCCAGGACTACCCTGTTTTCGCCGACTTCCTCCCTTATAGACCTTACGGACTCGTTTATAAAAGACTTCATGGTCCAGGAAGGGCTGCAACGGCAGATATCTCTTACGAAATTCCTTATAATGACCCCGCCTTTTTCCGTATGAGCGACTTCGGGATGGAACTGCACGCCGTACAGCCTTCGGGACATGTCCGCCATTGCGGCATTCGGAGTGCTGGCCGTGTGGCCGATCCTGCTGAACCCCTTAGGCAGGCGTTTTATCTGATCGCTATGGCTCATCCAGCAGCGGATCTTACCGGGTATATCCTTGAAGATGCCCGACCTGGAATCCACCGTTAATGCCGCGTAGCCGTATTCCCTTTTCCTGGAATAAGCCACTCTTCCGCCCAGGGCCCCGGCCATCAATTGCATACCGTAACATATGCCCAAAACAGGTATCCCGAGCGAGAATATCTCCTTCTCCAGGCGCGGGGAATTCCTTTCGTAGACGCTTGCCGGGCCGCCGGACAGGATGACGCCTTTCGGAGACATAGACCTGATCCTGGCGAGAGATCCCCTGGGCGGGATGATATGGCAGAAGACATGGTTTTCTCTCACGCGGCGTGCTATGAGCTGGTTATATTGCGAACCTAGATCTATTATTATTATCTCTTTATTCATATTTATATCAAATTAGATTTTGATTATACCAGATATTTTTGGCGTTATCAAGGGGATAATACGATCCTACAAAAGCGATATGAAGATCGGGACGGTCAAGATACTGCAGATATGCGTGGCGAAAACGCCCGCTGAGGCGAATTGCGAATCTCCTCCGAACCTGCTGGTAAAGATCGGCGTGGTGGAAGCGGAAGGCATGGCGGACTGGAGGACTATAACGGCCCGCGAAAGGGGTGAAAGAAAACCGCAAAAACCGGTAACGATAAAGATCAGGCCCGGAATGACGATCAGCCTGCATAATACTATCAACAAGAGAGGTTTTTGATATGAACGCAGCCTTTGAATATCGCCCTTGCGCATTATGGAACCTACCACCAATAGGGCCAGGGGGATCGTGGCGGAACCCAATATACCCGCCGAATCGAGCATGAAAGCCGGAAGCCTGACCGCGGCAAGACCGACAACCATGCCGCAGGCAAGCCCGATCGTCCCGCTATTGACCAGACTTCTCAACGGAGACGGAATGCCCCCTCCGGCGGCAGGGTTGCTCGCCCTCAAAGTCCATACGCCCAGAGTCCAATACAACAGGTTGAACCCGACATTAAAGAATACGACCCTGATTATCCCGTTAGACCCGTAAAGCGCGTTAGCTATGGGGATGGCTAAAAATCCGCAATTGGTAAAAGTGGCCAGATAGACAAAGGTAGCCTTAGCGGGTTTATCCAGCACGACAAAGCGGGAAAACGCCTTTGCCAGGGCATAGCCCGCCAGCACCATGCCTGCGGCAAATACAGGCAAGACCCATATCGCCTTAAGCAGCTCATAAGTAAAATTGGCCGCGAGCGAGTGGAAATATAAGAGCGGCAGGGCCACCGTCAGGACAAGTCTTGCCAGCGCCCGGGTGGATGCCTCGTCCAATAAATTCTTATGACGGGCTAGGGCCCCTACTGCGAGGACTACGAAAAGCGCGCTGACTTTGGATAAGATCTCTATAAACATCCGGTCCTTTAAAAAAACAGGGGCAGCTCCATATCAGGCGCCGCCCCACGAAGAAAACTCAGGAGTCCTATGTCTGCATCTCCCTGGCTTTTCTCTTAGGCCTAAGGCTCACTCTGAATTCATCGCCATCCTGATCCACGACAATATGACCTTCGCGGGACAGCCATCCTACGCTCATCATTATCAGGTAGTCCGGCCTGTCAAGCCTTTCAGCTATGACATCAAGGCTCAAAGCGTCATTATTCTCCAAAAGCTGCCATATCTCGCCCGCTACTATACCTATCCGTGTGATCATCCTCAAAACCTCCGTCACTTTAATATAGCATAAAAAAGGATCCTTGTCAAGGGAGGTCTTGGGGCGTGCATTTCTGCTATTTCAGCGCCAATTTTAAGCTAATTCTATATATATTTTATCGTAAAACCCATCTCTGATACGCCCGGAGTAAGGTGAGGGGACCTTCCCGCCTGTGAATATAAGGTCCGGCCGGCCCTTTTTGTTCAAAGTTATGCTTACCGGCACGGCCTTGTTTTTACCGAACGTATTGATACGCTTAGAGTTATGATAAATCAACAAGGTCTTGCCTAAAATTGAGCAAGCAAACGTATCCTTGTGAAATTTTATGCGATTTTTAACGCCTTTTGGCGAATAAAAGGGTGAGAAACTCTCATTTTTGGTAAAAAGCCGGCCGGGTAAAACCGGCTCAGGCTCAAAGTAGAGCCGGCCCCTGCTATCAAGCTTAAACGGGTTTTTGCCCAGGGTCATAAGGAGCCAGATAGTCAAATATTCCGTTGTCGTACCCGTAAGCCTGGCCACGAAACCGGTGCCGCGCGCCGTCTTATCCGGATAAGAGCTGCTTGCCACAAAAGACGAATTCTCGAGTATGCTCCTGCCGTACCGCGCTGGGTCTTGAAAGGCCACCAGGCAAGCCCTGAAATCCGTGAAAAACTCCTCAAAAAGTCCGCTTTTTAACACTTCAAGCAGATATTTGTACTCCATATGGAGCCATATAGATTCATTCTCAAGCCATCCGGGAGTAAAAATAGCGGACCGGCCTATTTCAAGTGGCATCCCCTGGAGCGATCCGTTCATCTTATACATCTTAAGCTTATTGTCAAACATGCCGCTCTTTCTTACGGCCGCGTACAGACGCCGCGCGTCATTTGTATTCATCACTCGCATGGCGTGAACAGGCCCTTCCAGGAAGAGCGATAGCGGCTTATGGCTGAATAAGAG
>CAZYBX010000041.1:0-9948 GCA_964645565.1 uncultured Planctomycetia bacterium
ATCCTTCCAGCATAGACAATTCCCGCGGCATCGCCACATGGATAAATGAAAACAATACCGACACGCGAAAGGCGTTAAAGGAACTCGCGGAAGCCGGTATACTCATCGCTCACGGCGACGATGCCACGGCCGCATACGGACTTACGACCGATACCCGCATAAGCTCAAGAATAAAAACCTCTCTGAAAAAATTTAACAGAGCAAAATGAGAAAATTCATCATCAGACTTACGATCGCCCTGCTGATATCGCTGTTATCCCTGACGGCCGTAGCGAGCTTTGTCCCCGTAAAGTCAAAGGCCTTCATGGACATCCTTCTTTTGCCTGTCGAGAACAGATTCGAGACGGACATAAGATTCTCATCGTCAGAGGTGCGGCTGCCGGCCCATATCTCCATGGGAGGGGTATCCGTGGTCGAAGAAAACGGAAGGCTTTATTATTTCGATACGCTTGATATATATTATAATTTGATCGACCTGTTATTGAAGCGGGAGGTTTTCTTCGCGATAAAGCGCGCGAAATTATATCAGAAGATGAGCCTGCTGAACTCGGTCACCGATATCCTTGTGATCTCAGAATTGCCCGATGTGGAGTTTGAAAAGATAGAGGGTGTTTTCCAGCTAAAAAGCAAAGGCACGGTCATCAAACGCTTTTACGCCTATAACGATATAATACGCATCAGGGCCGTCGGCTGGGCGGATAAAGAAGGTACGCTTGACTGCGACGTTAATTTCTCGTTTTCCGAAGCTTTGACCGGCAGGGTGCCGGATGCCGTCAAGTCGGCGCTATTGAAGGATGAGGGCGGCGGTTGGATGGGCATAGCTTTAAAGGTGACCGGGAACTATAAAAGACCGTCTATCCGCATAACCGGCGACGCCTTAAAGGTCAATATAAAAGAACTATTTTAAGAATACGCTCTATCATTGACTTTTTCATATTTAATTGATATAATTTGGTGGGATTATTTATTATAAGAAGAAATTATGTTAAGAGACGAAAGCGATAACAATAGCTACGGTGAAGAAAAACAAAAGGAACTCTTTGCGGAGTTTGAGACGCAAAGCATGAAAAGGCAGGGCCATGCCTTCCGGCGTGAAATGGCCTTCAGGAAAAAGATCGTCTTGAACCTCTCATACGAGAACCTGGTAATATTATTCATCGCGGTAATCATGCTGATGGTGGTATTCTTTTCCCTCGGCGTCGAAAACGGCAAGAGGGTGGCGTTAAAAAACATTGTGCCCCTGACTGCCGAGGCTTTCCATGGCACCCCTGAGCAGGGGAAGACGATAGTCCGCGAGGAGGCAGGGACGGCGAATATAAAAGATACCGGCAAGCCGGATACGGACCGGGCCGCCGGGGAAACCGGAAACGCCGAGACCTCGCTCTACACTATCCAGGTGGTAGCGTTCAAGAAAGAGGCGAACGCGAGGAAAGAGATATCGCTTTTAAAAAAAGAATGGCGTGAAGTCTTTATTATACCTACTAACGACTGGCAACAGGTATGCGTAGGAAGGTACGAGAGTAAGGAAGATACACAGAAAGACTTTGACATACTGAAAAATGAGTACCCCACTTGCTACATCAGAAAGATCGAATAAAAAACGAATGGTGAGGAGGCAATATGTCGCAACATCCCAGTCTTAAATCGGACACAAAGGGCAAGGCGCACAGGTCCGTCTGGAAGCGGTTCGAAAGACTGAAGTTTCTGGTAGAAAAGGATAAATGGACGGAGGGCAGTTCCATCTTCGGCCTGCCGAAGATGAAGCTTCTTAAGGTAAAGATCAAGAAGGAAAAAGCGGCCGAGGCGGCGCCCGGAGCGGCTGAAGGAGCGGCGGCTGAAGGAGCGGCTGCGCCCGGAGCGGCTGCGCCCGGAGCGGCGGCTGACGGTAAAGGCAAAGCGGCGCCGGCCAAGGGAGCTGCCGGTAAGGGGGCCGTAAAAGAAGAGGCGAAACCGGCGAAGAAGCCGGAGAAGAAGTGATCCCATGGTCACCATCGAGGAATTCAAAAAGCTTGAGATGATCTCAGCCCGGGTCGAGACTGCGAGGGAACACCCCAATGCGGACAAGTTGCTCGTCCTGGAGGTAGACGTAGGCGGGTCCAAAAAGGAGATCGTGGCCGGTATAAAAAATTTTTACACCAAAGAAGAGCTGATAGGAAAAGACATAGTGATAGTCAATAATCTTGAGCCGGCGGCTATAAGAGGCGTACGGTCGAACGGGATGCTTCTTGCGGTCCAGGACGCGGACAGGATCACGATCCTGACTCCAGAAAGACCCGCCAGACCCGGAAGTAAGGTAAGATGACGCCGGTAAGCGCAGAGACCATGAGGAGGCTCGATAGCATGGCTGCGCAAAGCGGGATACCGGCCATGCTGCTTATGGAAAACGCCGGCGGCGTGATCGCCGATAAAGCGTCCGAGCTGCTTAACGGGTCTGACGGAGGCCGCGTAATCTGCTTTTGCGGAAAAGGCAACAACGGCGGCGACGGGCTGGTGGCGGCGCGCAATTTGAAGAGATCGGGCTTCGAGACAGATGTCTTTTTGATATGTAAAGGGCATGAGATCAAGGGCGAAGCCGCTGTTAATCTCCAGTCATATATCGACTCCGGCGGCAAAGTAGTAGAGATATTATCCGAGAAAGGCATAGCAAGCCTGCGGAAAAACCTTAACGCCGATCTGATCATAGACGCTCTGCTGGGGACCGGCTTCTCCGGTAAAGTCACGGGAGTGCTTAAAAGCCTGATAGAATTGTTAAACTCATCGGGTATACCGATACTGGCCGTTGACGTGCCGTCAGGGCTCGATGCCACAACCGGGGATGTCGATCCCGTCGCCATAAAAGCCGGATGGACCCTGAGCTTTGCTCTTCCGAAAAAGGGTTTCTATAAAAACAGGGGACGCAATCACACGGGATCCGTCGAAGTAAAGAATATCGGCTTTCCGGAAGATCTCTTGAAGGACGCTGTAAGATACGAAGCGGGCATATGCGGGAAATAAACGTAGATCTGGGGAAAAGAAGCTATCCCATGAAAATAGGCTGCGGGATCCTGGAAAAAACCGGAGACTACGTCTCCCGCCTGGCAATAGGCAAAAACGGCATAATAATAACCAATCCCAAGATAAAACGCTTATACGGCAGCGCTCTCGGGCGCTCCCTTAAAAAAGAAGGTATTTCCTGCCGCATCCTGACGGCTCCCGACTCCGAATCAAGCAAATCCTATAGGGTATTGACCCGGCTCATAAACGAGATAGCCGCGGTAGACAAAGGCACAAAACCGTTTATAATCGCGCTTGGCGGAGGCGTCATAGGAGACCTTGCGGGGTTTATCGCGGCTGTTTACAGGCGCGGGGTACCGTTCATACAAGTCCCGACTACATTGGTAGCACAGGTGGACTCGGCGATAGGAGGCAAAGTCGCCATAGACCTGCCTGTAGCAAAGAACCTCGTGGGCGCGTTCTATCAGCCTGCGATGGTTATATCCGATACATCCCTGCTTAAGACATTACCTGAAAGAGAGATTAAATGCGGGTTATCGGAGATCATAAAATACTCTATCATAAGCAGCCGCGCCTTCTTCGATTTTCTTTCCAATAATATCGCTTTGATAAAAAGCCTGAAGACGGATAAGCTTGATTATGTGATCGCTAAATGCTGCTCGATAAAGTCGCGTCTGGTCTCAGCCGACGAAAAGGACGCGCGTGGCATAAGGATGATGCTGAACTACGGGCACACGGTCGGGCATGCCGTCGAGGCGGCGTCGGGATATAGCGGCCTCTACAACCACGGTGAGGCCGTTGCCGTCGGCATGCTGGCGGCGGCCGGCATATCGAAAAAAATGAAGCTTCTCTCCGAAAAAGAGTATGAAGAGATCAAAAGATTGATCGTCAGGGCCGGGCTTCCGATCGCAGTCGAAAGGTCCAAGAGCCGCAAAATATATGATGCCCTGTGCCACGATAAGAAATTCATGCACGGAATAAATAGGTTTGTCCTGCCCGTAAGAATAGGCAGGGTAAAGGTCGTAAAAAACGTACCGGAAGATCTCATCATGGAAGCTATAAGAGAGGTCGCGGCCTGATGGTGCACTCGATCGGCATACGCACTTCCCGGCGGTCGGAATTTATCGATATCACCGGAAAGATCGAAGGCACGGTACAGAAAGAACGCGTGTCGGCCGGCACCTGCCACATCTTCGTGCCCCACACGACCGCAGGATTGACAATAAACGAAAACGCCGACCCTTCCGTAAAGAACGACATATTAAGCGTGCTGGACAAACTCATACCGCGCGATTCGAGCTATACCCATTCGGAAGGCAACTCCGACTCGCATATTAAATCGAGTTTATTGGGCAATACGAAGACCCTTATCATAGAAAACGGGCGCCTCAGGCTGGGGACATGGCAAGGCATATTCTTCTGTGAGTTCGACGGCCCCAGGACCAGAGAGGTCTGGGTTAAAATCGAAGGAGAAAGAGATGCAGATAAGAAGATTTGAGCCGAAAGACCATGAAAGAGTAAAGGAACTCATACTTTCCATCCTCACCAGGGAATATCCTTTCGACAAAAGCGTCTATGAAAACAGCGACCTCGCGGATATAGGCCAGGTCTACGAAGGCCGGCGGGACGGTTTTTACGTCCTTGAAGCGGAAGGCAGGATATTAGGCACTGTGGCGATAAAGGAGGATTCGGAAGATACGGCGCTGATCCGCAGGTTGTTCGTCGACCCGACCTGCCGGAGAAAGGGCTACGGAGAGCTTCTATTGAGCAAGGCGATACGTCATTGCCAGCAACAAAACTTTAAACACATCGTCTCCAGAACCACCGGGCGGATGGCGCAGGCTATAAATCTGTTAAAGAAGACGAATTTCCAGGAAGCCGAAAAGATAGATCTGGGCGGTTTTCAGATATATAAATTCATCCTTGACCTTCAGGTCGCGCAATGATAGAGAGTTCCGTTCGGCTTAAAGTAAGATATCAGGAGACCGACAGGATGGGTATCGTCTATTATTCCAACTATCTTGTCTGGTTTGAGATAGGCAGGACGGAGCTCTTTGGCTCACTCGGCATACCGTACCCTGAGCTCGAAAAAAAAGGTTATTTCCTCGTCGTGACAGAGTCCCGCTGCGAATATAAAGCTCCCGTTACCTATGAAGACGAGATCGAGGTATCAACGAGACTCGCCGAGATAAAACATTCCAGCCTGACCTTCGATTACGAAGTAAGAAAAAATGAAGCCTTGATAGCGAGCGGCGCCACAAGACACGCGTTCGTGGACCGGGAGGGGAAGGCCGTAAGGATACCGAAATTCGTCACGGAAGTATTGACTAAAAAAGAGGCGTTAAATGGCTAAGGCGTATTTGAAGATAAACGTTGTCCCCGGAAAGGAAAGGATAGTAAGGAGCGCACTTTCGCAGATAAAAGGCGTCGAGGAAGCCCATATCACGACCGGCGGGCAGGATATCATAGCGCTTCTACATGCCGAGGATTTTGAGGAGCTCCTGAAACTGGTGACGACGAAATTGCGGGTGGTGGAAGGCGTAACCAGGACCGACACAAACCTTATCCTGGAATAGGGCCTACCTGACTACAAGATCGAATCTCTCATTCTTAAATAAAAGGACGACCTTCCTGGGGGCGATCGAAATGACCTTTGCGCCGTCGAGCTCGTCCCCGGCGCGGAGGACCTTGTCATTTATGATGGCCCACGGGTCCTCGCTGTCATAGACTATTCCGTTGAGCCTGAAGCTGCCGAGAAACTCGTCTTTGGCAGAAACCCCTTTCAACGCATCGGCCATCTTTTCTATCACGCCCTCTTTTCTTTCTATCACCATGATCTCGTTTTTTAAATCAGAGTAGCCTTCTGCCTCAGGCGCGGCATCACCCTCCTTGCCGTGACCGAGCGGCGTCATCATCCTGCTTACGTTGGAAGAGGGAGCAAGAAAGACGTTCCAGACGGCCAAAAATAAAAAGACGAGTATCAAAATCGATATAGACACCGCAAGCGCCTTCCTGGCGGAGCGGCGGCGTCTCGGTGTCCAGGCGCCTTCACTTCTAAAAAACAGGGAACTTGAATAAGATTGCGGCGGGCCCGCGGGTCCCTTATTTTCCGGAGTGACGGTCTTACCGTCCGGATATCCGGTATCGTCTCTTTCTTTTTTTACTTTCTTAAGAGCGTCCGCTATTATACTCATACCGTCACCCTTCCTTCGACTTCCTGGATACTTCTTTCGATTATCTCTCCGTTTATGATATAAGTCTCGAGCACAAAACCTAAAAGCAAAGATTTGTCGGACACTATATTTATAAGCCTGGGTATGCCGCCTGAATATTGATAGACCTTCTCAAGCGCATCTTCCGTAAACTTGACCGTCCCGTCCGACCCGGCGACATAAAGCCTGTGATATACATAGCCCGCTATCTCATCTTTTTCCAAAGGCGTTATATGATATCTGATCCCTATCCGCTGTCTCAACTGCCTCAGGGAAGGGTTATTGAGCCTGTCTCTCAGCTCCGGCTGCCCCACCAGGATGATCTGGAACAGCTTTTCCTTTTCAGTCTCAAGGTTGGAAAGCATCCTCATCTGCTCTAAGGTGTGAGGCTTGAGATTCTGTGCTTCGTCCAGGATAAGGACGACGTTGTTTCCTTTTCTCAGCTGCTCTATCAAATAGACATTGAGCCCCTTAAAAAGCTCCATTTTCGTGTTTCTCCGGACCTGTATCCCCAGATCGTCCGCGATGGATTGAAGAAGCTGTATTTGAGACAGATCCGAATTGAATATGAACGCGGCCCTGGTGTGCTGATCGAACTGATTGAGAAGAGCCCTGCACAATGTGGTCTTTCCCGTCCCGACCTCGCCGGTTATCTCGATGAAACCCTTTCTCTCCCTGATGCCGTACAATAGATGAGTAAACGCTTCCTTGTGGCGTTTACTCATATAAAGAAAATTCGGGTCGCTTGTTACGTTAAACGGGTTTTCGCGGAGCCTGTAATAGTCGAGATACATACATTTGCCTTTTTCCTTTCTTAAAAGTATATCACCAAAGGAGGTATTTGTAAAGTGTCAACTTGCCGGCCGCCTCCGGCTAAAATAAACGATATCGCGCTCTTGACAAAGTAGTACGGATATGATATACTACTTGCAAAATTGGATGAATTTATAGTATAATTCCTAAAAAGGGAGGAGGTGAAGTATAATGAAATATAAAGGTTTAATAATAGCTCTAGTGATGGTGATGGTGCTGGCAGTAGCGTCGGCAAGCTATGCACAGGATCCTGCGAAGAAACTCGGCAGAGGCCTTGCAAATATCCTCACCGGCTGGGTAGAGCTTCCGAAGAATATCTATGACGTCAGCGTAGAGGAAAATCCTCTAGCGGGTCTTACCATAGGTCTGGCAAAAGGCATAGGCATGACAATAGTCAGGACAGGCGCCGGTATTTATGAAGTGGTGACGTTCCCGTTCCCGATCCCGGAAGACTACGGTCCAGTGCTAGAACCCGAGTTCGTATTCTCCGAATAATAAAAATTAACATTTAAAATAGAGCTGAAATACGGGGTGGTAGAAAACCGCCCCGTATTTTTTTCTTGCCTTTATAATAGATCTCCTATATAATGGCATAACCAAAATTAATCATGTTCAAACCCTAGATAAAGGAGCGGAGATGCCCGAAGATACCAAGGATAAGCAAGGGGAGAAGAAAGGCCAAGAAGAGATCCCTCAGGCGGTGCCGGAGAAGAAGGAAGACCGGAAACCCGCGGAGGAAAAGGCAGCGGCCAAACCTGCGGAGAAGCCGGAAAAGGTCCGCCCGGCCAACTGCGCAGGGTGCAATAAGCAGTTCAAATATAAGGCCTGGTATTACAAAAACGGAAAATACTTCTGCACGAAAAGATGCTGGAAAAAGTACGACGAGCAAAAGAAGAAAGAGGAAGCGGAAAAGGCCGCTAAAGAAGCGGCGGAGAAGGAAGCGGCGGCGAAGAAGGCAGCGGAAGAGAAAGCGGCTGCGGAAAAAGCCGCGGCAGAGAAAGCGGCTGCACAGAAGGCTGCCGCCGAAAAGACCGATGCCCAGGAAGCCGGCCCTCAAGCCCAGGACGCAGAACCGGAACAGAAGACCGATAATCCCTCGCAATAAAACATCAAGCCATTTCCATGCTGGAAGGACTCTTTAAACTAAAAGAAAACGGCACAGACGCAAAAACCGAGATCCTGGCCGGGATAACCACGTTCATGACTATGGCATACATAATATGCGTCCAGCCGGTAGTCATGGCTAAATGCGGCATGAATTTCGGCTCAGTCATGATTGCCACGTGCCTTTCCAGCGCCTTTGCGACCCTTCTTATGGGGTTAATGGCGAATTACCCGATCGCCTTGGCTCCGGCCATGGGACACAACTTCTTTTTTGCTTTTACCGTCTGCCTGGCGATGGGGATATCCTGGCAAAAGGCTTTAGGCGCAGTCTTTATCTCAGGCATATTATTTATCATCCTTTCTTTTTTCGGCATGCGCGAGCACATCGTCGATTCCGTGCCGCAATCATTGAAAAGCGGCATAGCGGTCGGCATAGGCCTCTTGATAGCCTTTGTAGGATTGCAATGGTCGGGGATAGTAGTCAATGACCCGGCTATCATGGTAAGACTGGGCGATCTAAAAAGCGTCCCTGTCCTGATCTCGATTTTCGGCGTAGCGGTAATAAGCACTCTAAAACTCCTAAAAATAAGAGGGGCCATCTTGCTAGGAATGATCAGCTCCACGGCGCTGGGCCTTTTTTTAGGAGTAGTCAAGTTCTATGGCATAACTCAAAGCCCTCCCTCGCTTAAGCCGACTTTGCTCAAACTGGATATATTGGGCGCGATGGATCTCGGGCTGGTCACTGTCATATTCGTCTTCTTCTTTCTCGATCTGTTCGACACAATCGGGACGCTCATAGGCGTATCCGAGGAAGCGGGCTTCATGAAGAACGGCAAGCTTCCGCGCGCAAGACAGGCCCTGTTATCCGACGCCCTGGGGACGGTCGGAGGGGCTATCCTGGGAACTTCTACGGTCACCAGTTATATAGAAAGCGGTTCCGGCGTGGCTGAGGGCGGCAGGACGGGCCTGGCAAATATGGTGACGGCCATACTCTTTATTTTATCCATATTCTTCTTTCCCCTTATCAGGACTATAGGGGAGGGGATAAAATATAATAACGCGGAGCTGCATCCCATAGTCGCTCCGGCCCTCATTATCGTAGGCAGCCTGATGTTCAAAGGAATCACCAGGATAGATTGGAAGGATTTCTCCGAGGCGATTCCGGCCTTCCTGACTCTGATCATAATGCCCCTGACATTCAGCATAACGGAAGGCATATCATTCGGCTTTATATCCTACTCTTTTTTAAAGTTAGTCACCGGCAGGGTCAGGGAAGCCCACTGGGTGGTGCATCTCTTCGCAGCGTTGTTCATCCTGCGTTACGTATTTCTGTAATCCCGGATTGCCATGAAATTTATTAGATTTAAAAAAGATGGCGCGATAGGTTACGGGATCATCGAAGGCGAAGCGGTCAGAGCCGTCGCCGGCGATCCTTTCAATACGCCCATTAAAACAAAAGAGCTTCTCAAAATAGAAGATATAAGCGTAATCGCCCCTTTATCGCCCTCAAAGATAGTGGCCGTCGGGCTTAACTACAAGGATCATGCCGCGGAGTTGAATCTTCCCATGCCCGAAGAACCGCTTATATTCATGAAACCTCCTTCTTCGGTAATAGGGCCCCGCGAGACGATATATTATCCCACTCAAACAAAAAGATTGGACTATGAAGCCGAGATGGCTATCGTCATAAAGAAGAAGGCGCGCCATGTCCCGGAGGCGCGAGCCGAAGACTACATTTTCGGCTATACATGCCTGAACGACGTGACGGCGCGCGACCTGCAGAAGAAAGACGGCCAGTGGACAAGGGCAAAATCCTTCGATACGT